>DAOVJK010000294.1 GCA_030673265.1 Pseudomonadota bacterium
AGAAGATAGACTTTCTTTTTGCATAAATAGCAACGATCAGGAGGATTAACGGCGAATTCCTGCCATTGCAGTGGAGATATATCCACGACCTGCAATGTTGCACCAAGCTGCTCGGCAGTATCAACGGCATTAACTCTATCTGCTTCGCTCTGGAGTATTGAATCCGCAAAAAAAGCCAATGCCTGGTCACCAAAAACATCGACAGCGGCCTTTAACAGCAGTGAACTATCCGCTCCACCGGAAAAAGCAACAGCCCCAGGAGTACGGGCAACAATATCCTGCAACACCTCGTATTTACCGAGTAATTCCATCCTTATCCAAGCAAAGAAGGGCACCAGCAAAAGGCTGGCAACGGGCAATCCGGTTCAACTACCATCCGGTAACATTTTGACGGGCACCCCTAACTCAAAACCATCTTCCTCAATCCATTTTTTCAGGGTCTCAGCGATCTCTCTGGCTCGGACAACACTCGAAAGCGGGGCTGTCTGAACGGACTGGCCATTGACTTCAATTTGGCCACTCTTGAGTTCCGCGTAACTGACCTGGCCATAATTTCGGGCAATCCCATGGGAATAATCATGCGAATAATCGACAACGTGGGTGAAAATCTCCTCATCCGACACAGCGGTGAAGGCGGCAATCTCTTCATTGAGAATCGGGATTGGCACCCCAACCCCAACAGCAAGGGTACAACCGTAACCCTGCATACTGATACCCTTGAGCCAGCGAGGTGACATCTGCTTTAAATCACCTTGCACCATCAGAGTACCAGCAGGCTTTATGGGCACCCCGTTTTCACCGCGCGGGGCCATCGGGTTATGTTGCGTACCATGCCAGGTTACATACCCCTCCCCTCCACCGAGAAAAATTCTGGTTCCCATGCCGATGGTTCGATAATAAGGATCGTTCATCAAAGGACTTAATTGCCCGGCACTGCTATAGGTGGCATTGCGGCCCTTTGCCTTCAAGGTCCCCATATAGGTATATATTGTCTTATCAGAGAGGTTGATAGCGCAGTTATAATTCTGGTAACAGTTCCTGGGGTTACATAACAGGGCATAGGGTAGATCGGCCAGGGTTACGCTTTTTTCCAGACTACGGCTCGGGTAACAGTCTGTCCCGTAACCACTCCCTTCAAGAAGCACTTCCTTGCCGGCCACCAGGTCCTCGATTACATGACCGCCACCATATCGAAACCCTCCGGGGAAGACCTTGTTCAAGGGATCATCTTCGGCGGGTTCGGTGGCGCCGATATAGACATCAACCGCCGCCAAACCGCCATAAGCTGCAACCTTATTCAAGGCAACTTTAGATGCTTTGAAGGTCGGATTGGCATGGCCAAAATTTATAAATGCGCCGGACGAACACATTGGCGAAAAAGTTCCGGTGGTGACAACATCAATCTTTTTGGCTGCCTTAACCGCTCCTTTTTTCTTAACAATCGAGATCATTTCCTCGGCAGTAACAACTACCGCCTTACCGGAACGGATACGGGCATTGATCTCCTCAATGGATTTTACGACCTGATAACTCCCCATTTATTAATCACCTTGTGGATAAGTAACTGTTGTAAGTTACGTCTAAGAATTATTCCATAACCGAGACTACTTTGTGACCGGCAATCTCCAGGGCCTTGACCACCGGTTCAATATTACCTTTGCCGAGTCGAAAATAATAGACCTTACGCTTTGAAGACTGATTTTCCGTGGCAACGCTGAATATTTCAATATCTTTTTCCGTAATAATCCGCGTAACATCTTCGACCCCACCATCCTGATCCGCGATAACATCAAGGCGGGTAGATGATTGCAAAAGGCCCATTACTTCAATAAATCCTGAAACTATATCTGACGAGGTAATCACTCCAACCAGATTCTCACCATCCATGACCGGCAAGCCGCCTATCTTATGATCATGGATCAGGCGGGCCGCATGATCGATACTGGAATTTACCTGGACAGTATATGGCTTGACGACCATAACATCATGGACAGTAATATCTTCTACCATTGAAGGGAAAAAGTATTGGCGCAGATCCGTCTGGGTGATGAAACCTTCCAACAGGTCACCCTCAACGACCGGCAAATGCCGAATGGAATGCTTTTTCATTAATTCAGCAGCCTCCTGAATTAACATGGTTCTGTCAATTGTCACAGGATTCGCTTTCATCCAGTTTTTTACTTTCATTTACACCATACCTTCGAAAACATTTTTCTGATTTAGCCCAGTCTTTAGCAGTGTTTAAACTAGAACAAAAGACCTTTAATTTCAAGCCAGAAAAACTTGGCTGTTTTTTAGTGCCTTAGCGGTTGTTTTCGTGATTTTCATACCACTCAAGGGGGCACTGAATTGAGTAGCATACCTTAAAATAGTTAAATTGATCTTGAGTTACACTTTCCTATTAAGACACTGCTACCTCTAAAGTGGGTACTGGACAGAATCAAGAACCTTTAAAAAATTCCAGCTTACCCGGGTCAGGACAGCCTCCATGGAACCAATAAAAAAACACTCAATCACTATTTCACTTGTTGAATGATCTTTTTATAGATAATATTTGAGCTTTTCTTTTTTCAAATTCTTAAATAACTAAAAAGGACTTTGGATAACCGCTATGCCCAAAAAAAACGACCAGGCAATTACCCCTGTTAACAAGCAGGCCCTAATAAAGGTCCGCAACCGCATCGATGCGATAGACCAGCAGCTACTATCCTTGCTCCAAGAGCGACTGGGCTGCGCCAAAAAAGTTGGCCAGATTAAAAGTAAAGATGATATGCCCAAATGGGACCCGAAACGGGAACGACAGATATTTGAGAGTCTGCACAAAGCCAATGCCGGAGTTTTCCCGGAACAATCACTCGATTCAATCTTCCAGGAGATCATCACTACCTGCCGGCTCTCCCAAAAGAAGGTGGAAGTCGCCTATTTAGGCCCGGAAGCAACCTTCTCCAATCTGGCGGGCGTCGAACATTTCGGACACAGCGCTGACTTCCGGCCTATGGAAACCATTGAAGATGTTTTCATTGAAATCGAGCGAGATCGCGTCCATTACGGGATTGTACCGGTGGAGAACTCTATCGAGGGAGCAGTTACCTCAACCCTTGATTCTTTCATGAATTACAACGTTAAGATCTGCGGGGAACTCAATCTCTGCATCAGCCACCATCTGGTCAACCAGTCGGGCGATATCAATGATATCAAAAAGGTGATTTCCCACTCACAACCCCTGGCCCAGTGCCGCCAATGGCTCAAAAAGAACCTGCCCGAGGTTAAGACTCAAACCGTCTTCAGCACTGCCCTGGCATCGATGATGGCCGCCGAAGATCCTTCTCTGGCTGCCATCGCCAGTTCAATGGCCGTCAAGAGCTATCACCTGCATACGGTGGTGAAGGGACTTGAGGATTATAGCGGTAACACCACCCGTTTCCTGCTGATTGGTCAATCTTCACCAAGCCGAAGCGGTTGCGACAAGACATCTCTGTTAGTCGGTCTGATCGATCGCCCCGGCGCCCTGCATAATTCCTTAAGCATTCTGGCCAAACACGACATAAATCTAACCAGAATTGAGTCCCGACCACTAAAGGGTGAGGCAGGGAAATACTTGTTCTTTCTGGATATGGAAGGACATATGGAAGACGAAAACATCAAGGCAGGATGCCAACAGCTCAAGCAGGTATGTTCATCCTACGTTTGGTTGGGCTCTTATCCCCGCTCCAAGACCTAACCCGCATATTTCATAGTATTTTCAAAAAGTCATTTTAACTGATTGTACTTGTGTCTTAAACCTTTGGTTTGCTGTGGGATATCAAGGTCACAGTTTGTACCAAATGAAATACATGGTTTGTTTTTCAGATAGCGCAGACTTCGAAACTACTCACCCTGCGGGCCA
>DAOVJK010000108.1 GCA_030673265.1 Pseudomonadota bacterium
AGTAAGATGAAGGGTAACCCGGATCTTTTTATATTTATGGAAAAGCTCACTCAGGCGTTGCCGGAGGGATCGTACCTGAACCAATTGCGCTTGACTGCTTCCGAAGGGTTGGTCGTTATCAATGGGTTTACCGATAATGTTGGCGATTTGACCGAAAAATTACAGACTATTGGTGAGGCGCGCTTGCAGTCGACCTCCCGCCGAAAAAACATGACTTATTTTCAGGTGGAGATCAGTCTGTGATGAAGTATATAGTCCACTTTTTTGCACGATTTCAGCGGCGGTCCTTGTTAGTGGCGGCAGCTGTTTTATTGATAATTGTTAATCTTGGAGTTTGGCTGAATGACGCCTATGATACCCGGCAGGAGGAAGTCGAAAGCAAGACGGCCCAGCTTGGTCAATATCAGCGTGTTATTGGGAAGGGCAAAGTCCTTGATGAACGGCTGGAGAATTTGCTTGTATTGAAAAAGCAAGTTGGCCAATATTTCTTTACCGGGGAAGATGACAACAAACTCTCTTCGGCAATGCAGCTTCGGATCCAGGCGTTAGTCGCGAAGGCAGGCTTGCAGGCTGAGTCAATTCGACCCATGATGCAGAAAACCGATCTTAAGCAAGACAAGGACGGTGAGGGCTCTGTTCTGGGAGAAGTCCTTATCAAGGTGAGATTAGCCGGAACCATTCATGAGTTTATGGATTTCCTGGCGGTATTATACAATACTGATGAGTTTTTCGAGGTTGAAAGTATTTCGCTCAAGCCAAATAGAAAAACAGGCTTGAAAATATTTATTGAGCTGAAAGGGTATTATATTATGCCTGGGCAGAACGGTAATCTCGGAGAAGATGAAAATTGAAGGATTTACCGATTACATCGAGAATTGCGATTCTAATCGGCCTGTTGCTCTCCCTGGCTGGTCTTTTACGGCAGATTGTGGTGGAGCCGACAGGTGGGCTAAGCCCGGAAGTTATCGCCAGAAGTGAGGGTGAAAGTGCGGAGCAGCCAGCTCCTCCAGAGGTAGTGCTTTATCCTCCGGTTCCAGCTGTTTTACCGGATCTGAATGATGGTTATCTGTTTAATAGTGAGCGCCAGTTCGAGGAACTTGAATTAGATACCGCTCGCGGCGGCAATGGTACAGTTGATCTGGCCGATGTGACTTATGCCGGTTCTTTGATTGTTGGTGAAATTTACAAAGGTCTGATTGTTTATCAGGAAAAGGTCCCGGTTGCCAGAAGTGCTGCCAGGTCCTCCCTGAGGGCAGCCCGGGCGCGAAAGACCGCCGCCCGGGCAGTCTCTAAGTATAAACAGCTCGACCGTGGCGAGAAGTTTATGGGGTATCTCGTTGAAAAGATAGAAAAAGACCGGATTGTCTTTAGACAAGGTGATGAGGTGGTTGAAAAATTCCTGTATGACCCGAATAAAAACAGGGTAGCGCTCAGTCCTGCGGCTAAATCAAAAGCAGCAAAGGCTACCCCGCCGGCTACCCGAGCCGCACAACGAACTCCAGTGCAACGGACAGTGAGTCGTCCTGCACCCCATACTACCAAGAAGACCGCCGATGCTAAAGCCAGGAGGATGGTGCCGTCGTCAGACACCCAGCCGGCAGCAGCCAGGTTAATCAAGAGCAGATCCGAGCGCTTATTAGGACTTGATCCATCCTTGAGTCTGCCACGATCTCCTGGTATTCCAGGCGATCCTTTGAGAAGATAACTGAAATTTGAAGGTGATTCATGGGTTCTAGATATATTTTATGTAAATTAATTTTTCTTCTGGTGCTGGTGTTACTGGCTGGTTGTGGCGACCTAAGCGGGAATAAGGGCCGTCAAGAGTTTGACCTGGGCCGCATCAGTGCCGGGATTGAAAGACCGGCAGCTGCGTCCGTGGCTCTTGATGGCGGTGCTGAAGATTCACTAGCAGAAGAAAACATCAAGGTTGTTCCTGTCCGGGATATTAATACGGGCATTGATGGCGGGAATCCTTACCTGGCTGAAATTAAGAAAAATCAGCAGGCTGTGGAACCAGGTAGGACGTTACCGGGGGAAGGAGTGCTGCTTAACTTTGATAATGCCGATATCTACGAAGTAATTCAGGTAATAGCCGAAATATTGGATATCAGTTACATAATTGATCCCCAGGTAAAGGGGGTAGTCAATATCCGCTCCGGCAAGAAAATTCCCATGTCGGAACTGGAGGCTGTGTTCAGGAAATTGCTTAATATCAATGGTCTGGATATCAGGAGTGAGGGTGAATACAATTATATTTATATGACCAAGAAACCTGGCTCTCATTTAATATTCGGGCCGGATACGGTCGGTGAGTTAAAAGACTCGCCTAGATTCATCATCCAGATAATTCCGGTAATGCATCTGGCGGCGGCTGAAGCGCAAAAAATGTTGGAGCCTTATACCTCGGAGCAGGGTCGTATTGAAATTATCGATAATTCCAACACTCTTTTTGTCGCTGACTATGAGAGCAAGGTCGTCGATATAATGATGATAATGGCGCGCCTCGATGTTTCACCGCTGGCCTCTCTTAAGGTCAGGTTGGTCAGGGTCGAAAGGTCTCCGCTTTTCGATCTTCGTGATGAGCTAAATGATATATTAGGGGCTTTGCAGGTCAACAGTGGCGGGCATGACGGGGTAACTGTCCTGGCCCTGGAGCGGTCTAATTCATTGTTGCTGGTCAGTAATAACCAGGAGCTTTTGGACAGTGCAACTCGTTGGATTACCGAGCTGGATGAGGTGCCGACTGAAGGACGTGACAATATTTACATATATAACGTCAGGAATTCAGTCGCCTCTGAACTGGCCGGGTTGGTCACAGAACTTGTTGGCGCTCAGACAAGCGCAGTTCTAAGGTCAGGCTCTGTTGCAGGTAAAAAAGCTGCAGGTAAAACTTCCTCTACAGACCGCAGCCCTGACCCTTCAAAACTGAAAACGGCGTCTCCAGTCAAGAAAACAAGTGCGACACCGGCCAGTAAGTCTGCTGGCGGTTCGGGATTGCGTTGGGCCGGGGAGCCAACCCTGATCCCGGATGACAGCCGCAATATAATCCTGTTGCGGGCCCTGCCCTCAGACTATAGCCGGTTGGTTAAGCTGTTGGAGAGGCTTGATAATATGCCGCGGCAGGTCCTGATTGAAGTAATGGTTGCCGAGGTGTCGCTCACTGACAGCTGGGAACTGGGGGTTGAGTGGTCTCTACACAAACAAGGGGTGCTCGACGGCAGGGCCTATAATAATTATCTGACCAGTAACCTTAATTCCATTGCCAACAGTAGCGATAGTGGTCCCATTAACCATCTCGGCTTGGCTGATACTGCCGCCGGTCTTACCTATAGTATCCTGAACTCAGCCGGGGAGGCGGCCGGCATTCTTAATGCCATTGCTGATAATAACGAGTTGTCAATTTTGTCCTCGCCGCAGGTTATGGTTCTTAATAACGAAACCGCCACGGTCAATGTTGGTGAACAGGTGCCGATTGTGACGAGTCAGACCGGTGATATCGGTTCTTCAAATCTCAATCAAACCATCCAGTACAAAGATACGGGCGTAATTCTCAAAGTGACTCCGAAGATAAATTATGATGGGATTATAATTCTCGATATCAACCAGCAGGTCAGTTCGGCTGCGATAAATACCCTGGGCGGTAATCAATCGCCTGTAATCTCCAATCGTGAATTAAACACCAAGCTGGCCGTCCGGGACGGCCAGACCATTTTCATGGGCGGACTGATGTCGACCAATGTCGAATTTGTTGAAAACGGGATACCCCTTCTGAAGGATATACCCTTGCTGGGCTGGATTTTTAAATACCAGAAAGAAGTCAAAAAAAAGAAGGAGCTACTGGTGATGATCACCCCGTATGTCATTGAAACAGAGGATGTGCTCAGTCAATACGTGGAGAGTTTTAATGCGCAAATGCAGGAATTTCGGGATAAATTGAGGAAGTAAGCTGCGATGAGACAATTATTGATTGACGATCTGTCCCAGGAGGAGCGGGATAATATTGAGAGCTACCTGAAGAGAGCTTTGAAGCCTTCGCTGGTCAAAGACATGTTCTGGCTGGCCTTGCCGGATGATCTGCTCGGAGAGGCCCAGCAGGGCCACGGTGATTGCGGCCCTTTTTATTTCGGGGTAGAGCTGGGTAAGGATATGGTTTCTTTCGAGTTGCTGGTGCGGAGTGAGTCGAATCTGCACTGTTCCTGTATAAGTTTTGCGACCAGAGACCAGCGTGATTTTCTCTTTGGTTTTGTTGATCGTTTGGTGGCTGAAGAAAAGATCAGAGCTTAGTCAGCGTTCTATTTAATGCCTCGCCGTCAACTTCTGTACTCTGGATTTAGACACAAAAAAAGCCCGCGCCTCATACAGGAGCGGGCTTTTTTTATTTTAAGCAGGGTCTGCTTAAAATAAGAGGCTGCTTACCACCAGCAGATGGTTTGGTCCGCAGTAAAGATCTTGTCTACCAGTGCATCGTAATCCGGACTGTCAACATTTAGGTCAAAGCTATCGGCGTCCCGGTCTCTGGAGACGATTTCAGCCAACTTCTTGACGGTTTCATCCGGCTCTGAACGATATACATTTAATACTTTCATTGTTATCTCTCCTGATGAAATCTTTATTTGATGCCGTAAGGGATGACAACGGTCATGTCACGAAGTTTTTCACCCAATTCTTCAATGGTGATTGGCTCAAGAGCGTTTGCTTCGCATACTGCCGGCTCAACGGCATAAATCTCGCCTTCCATGTCGCGCAGCATTTCGATGCTTTCCTGGTTGTTTTCATCCAGTTTTTCCAGGCCGCCATCGACGACAACCCCATATGCGTACATATTTTCAACGGCCAGGCCAAGAGCGGAACGCATACCGTCTGTGGCATAACCCTTGTTTCTATACATGAAACAGACTTTTTTATATTCCATTTTATAACCCCTTATAAGCTGATGTAACAGTCGTAGTCTTCTATGATGGCGCCATGCTGGGCCTGGGTTGCCATCTCTTTCGAAGTCAGGCCGGCCGGGATATCATCACGGTCAAAGCCCATCTTCCCATAACTGTCGACACAGATGGAGCATTCGTCAGTCAGTTCACACAGAGCCGGGAATTCCGGTAACTTGGAATTGCGGGTTGCTTCCCAGGTAAAGAAAACCTTAACCTTGGAACCTTTGGCCTTGGCAGCCTTGGCTATCCCCATTGCGTGCTGGAAGTTATCGGGGGTGGTTACGAAAATACCTAAACTCTTTGCCATTTTTTCCTCCAATGAAAAAAAAGTGGTGGCGCACCGCAAATTATAAATCCGGTGCACCAATAATCTACAGTCGAAAATAGTACTTTCGACGGGTAGAAGTGGTCTATTAAGTTAAACCTAGCCCTTTTTGATAAAGAAACGGAAGAAGCCTGAATCTTCCTTCTCGCCCAAAAATTCGTGGCCTGATCTTTCGGCCCAGCCGGGCAGGTCGTTGCGTGAGCCCGGATCGGTGCCGAGAATCTCAAGGATCTGGCCGGATTCGATCTTGCCGATTTCTTTTTTGGTCCGTAACAACGGCATCGGGCAACTCAGGCCTTTGGTGTCTAGGCTGTGATCTGCTTTAAGGTCGGCTGGGGCAAGCTTAATGTCACTCATTTTATCCTCCTACGGACAATTTTTTTATTACCGGCAACCAAAGTAATGACAGTTTAGAGTCTCTACTTTGGTTAACCGGAATTGAGAACCAGATTACAAAGATAAAAAAAAATTTCTACCAAGATTAAGGGTAGCTATCAAGTTTAAATGAATGATTGTTCATAACCGGGGTTATATGGCAATCTGCTGTAAAGTATTGTTGTAAAAGCAATACTTATAGAATGGTTAATGGTGGTAGCTGCTACTCTGTGGTAGGCCTTGTCTTGATGCTTGACAAGACTTATGACCATGGAGTAATTGAATCTGTTAGATACTTTAAATTTCCCGGTGGGTGATTTAGGGTAATTGAAATTTTGCGAGATCTTTTTTTCAAGACAAGTAGTTAATTGGGTTCATGTTTGCAATCTTAAATTTCACAAAGAAGCAGGAGGGAATTGATGAGTGATGGCAACTTGTTGGGTAAAAAGTTTAAAGAACTTTATAAGGCTATGTGTCAGGATGAGTGGAATCCTTACATGGTCGGGATCATTGTCGCCTTTTTCAGTGTGCTGATGCTGGCTTGGATGCGTCCCTGGGGTGCGGTTGGGGCGATCCGGAACTGGGGCGATTGGATCATCTATGGTCTGGGCTTTAATCCCTTCGAGATGTTCACGTATATTGATGAGGACACAGGTGAAAAATTAATTAGAGCTCCAAGACATTTTCTCAAAGGCTCCGGCTCAATAATCGGCGTCGGTTTTATTGCGGGCGCTTTTTTGTCGGCCACTCTTGGCAATCAGTTCGCTCTCCGCATTCCGCCGGTTCGGGAGTTGTTTAAAGCGGTTATTGCCGGGCTTCTCATGGGTGTGGGCGCGGCCCTGGCCGGTGGTTGTAATGTTGGTGGCTTTTATAACGCCATCGGCAACCTCTCTGCCCATGGTTTTGCTATGTGGCTCGGTCTGGTTCTAGGTGCGGTCACCGGTCTTAAGGCGCTCTACTGGGAAATGGAGCATGTTACCTGGGGGAGCGGCGGCTCCAAGACTATTGAGTTCCCTTTTGCTTTGCAGGTTATCCTTGGTTTGCTGGCTCTGAGTGGAATTTTATGCGGGGCCTATAACTATGCCGGCAGTGAAAGCGACTATCTGGCCAAGATGAGCGGTATCCTGCTTATCGCGGCGGCCCTTGGTTATTCCATGCAGCGGGGCCGTTGGTGCATGATCCAGGGTTTTCGTGAGCCTCATATGACCGGTGATTGTACCCTCGCCAAATCTGTGGCCTTAAGCGTGCTGCTTTGTGCTGTCGGGGTTGCGGTTATTAAGGCAGGAGGTTTGCAGTCAACAGTACATTACGTCCGTGGCACCTTCGGTTGGGGCGGCGTGGTTGGCGGTTTCATTTTTGCACTTGGGGCGATGTTCGCCGGTGGATGCGGCACCGGCACCCTGTGGCGGGTTGGTGAAGGCCAGATCAAACTTTGGCTGGTGGTACCCTTCTTCGGGATTTCCAATTCGCTGATGACGGCCTGGTTCAAGGTAACCGATGTTGAAGGTAAGGAAGATTGGCTTGAAGAAGGCATTACTAATTCCGGTAAGCTCGGTGAATTTGTCTATATGCCTGATACCTTTCTTGGCTATGGTGGAACTTTGATCCTGATTACTTTGGCAATGGCGGCTTGGTATTTGGTCGTTAAATGGAACGAAGATTCCAATAAGCTGATTTTGCCGATGTGATCTGATCTTATAAAATCGGCTTAGTACCTCCGGGTTTAAGCCCGGTTGCTAAAAAACGCACTTGAGGCTTTGGCCTTAAGTGCGTTTGTTCGTTGCAGGGGTGAAAAATAATTTGACTGGGGGCCAATAAAAGTCCTACCCTATATGTATAAAAGCTATTGTTTTTTTCTTTCAAAGAAATCCCCTGGTGCAAAATGCCCGAGTCTTCTTTCGGTTACAATCGACGTGTCTCCCTGCCTACAGCTGAGCTGCTCTCTTCTGGTGAAAAGATTTACATCGTTGATGATGATCCGGGGATCAGGGCGCCTTTGAAAATTTTTCTGGAAGACCATGGGCTGGCTGTGGTGGAGGCTGACCGGGCGGAACAATTGCTGCTTGAACTGCAAAAAGGTGATGCCGCCCTGATTCTGCTTGATATTGGCCTGCCGGACATCGACGGGAAAACCCTGTTGCCGCAGATTGTGGAAGGTCATCCGGATGTGGCAGTTATCATGCTGACCGGTGTTGCCGATCTCAAGGTGGCGATTGAATGTATTCGGGAGGGGGCGGATGATTACCTTGCCAAGCCGGTCCAGTTCGATGAAATTCTTGTTGTCGTCAAAAAGGCCCTGGAGAAAAGGCGTTTGATCCTGGAAAACCGGATGTACCACGAAGATCTTGAAAAGGCCCATTTTCGGATCAATATGCTCCACCAGCTTTCCGTTAAGATGAACACCGCCTATCTGGGCACGATTGAGGTGGACGAGATTTTCCAGGCTGTTCTGGTCGGGATTACTGCCAATGAAGGTTTGCGTTTCAATCGGGCCTTTTTGGCCATGTTCGATGATGATAATCAGTATTTGCGTGGCAAAATGGCCATTGGTCCGGATGGCCGGGGTGATGCAGGGCGAATATGGGGAGAGCTGCAGAGTAAGGACATGAATTTTATGGATATTGTCCATGAATTCAGGGAGAATTTTAATAACCAGGAGAATGAAGTAAATCGAATTGTCAGGTCGCTGGAGATTGCGGTTTCTGATCATCAGAACATTCTTATGAAATCTGCCAGAGAGCGGCGGAGTATTTTGGTTTCAAGAGAAAATGGCTGTGTGCCAGTTTCTTTAGAGCGGCGGTCTCGAGAAAGCTTGAGAGGAGACAAAAGCTGGCCGGTGGCGGTTGAGAGGCGTGATAATATAAGTGAGGAACCGCCATCTGTTCCCAATGAACTTATTGATATTTTAGAGGTGGATGAGTTTGTGATCGTCCCGCTGTTCTCTCCAAGTCGTGCTTTCGGGGTGATTATTGCTGATAATTTTATTACCCGTCTGCCTATATCCAGTAATCACATATATGCTCTTGAAGTGTTTGCCAGCCAGGCCAGTCTGGCCGTTGAGCACAGTCATCTTTATCATGATCAGGTGAAGAAAATTGCTGAGCTTGAAACGTTGACTGAGGAGCTTGACAAGAGCAAAAATCTGCTGGTCGAGGCTGAGCGGTTTTCCGCCCTTGGTCAGATGTCCGCCCAATTGGTTCACTCTATCAGAAATCCTATTACCTCTATTGGCGGTATGGCCAAGATCCTTACCAGAAAATCAGCGACCGAGGGTCAGAAAAAATTTCTTGGGGTGATCAGCAAGGAAGTCTCTCGTCTTGATAAGGTGCTTGAAGATCTCAATAATTATGCAGATCAGTCCCTGGAGATAAATCCGGAGTTGATCATCTTGTGCGAGATGCTTC
>DAOVJK010000115.1 GCA_030673265.1 Pseudomonadota bacterium
AAATAAGTCATCAAAAACGTAAAAACCAACCTCGTGCAATCAAACGCCGACCCAAACCTTTCCCTTTATTGATGACACCTCGCCATGAGGTATTTTAACTTGCTGATTTATAATGGTTTTTTCTTAAGGTAGCAGTATTAGAGTCTGACCCCAACGGTTCGGTTGCCTACAATTTTAATTTTACTCTGATTCCACCTACTCCATTTACCTGCTATTTACCACCATTTACCATTTCTTCATTTTAGTGATGGGCGGTCTCTTTGCCGGAGTATTCACGCCGACCGAAGCTGGAGCAGTCGGGGCCTTATGTAGTATCGGCATTGCCCTTATGGGTCGCAATCTAAGCCTGACAAAGTTAAAACTCTCACTTTTTGAGACGACCCGCACTGCCTGCATGGTTATGATTATCGTTACCGGTGCCGTCATATTCGACCATTTCCTGGCGGTCACTCGAATCCCATTCGACTTGGCAAATTGGGTTGCTAGCCTGCCATGCCACTTGTGAGCCTGATGAATTGAACAAAGTCAAGATCGGACTTTTCACGCCACCATCAACCTTGGTGCACCCGTAAATGACCTACACTTCCTTTTTAGAACGCCAACGATTCGAATAGTCTGAACTCTACTCGACACAATTTCAGGTTTGCACAAAATGCTCACCTTAAAAAAAATAATCTCAAACCCATTTCCGACCATTATTATCAGATTTACCCTTGACAAACTGACAGAATCAGGTATTGTACTATTTAGCACTAAGTTTTGATTCTCCCTATTTCATTAAACACTCAACCCTGAGTTGGAGACAAATACAACTTATGCAGAAAACAGACATCAAAGACCGCTCAACAACAGTCATGCTGGCAGGTACCGGAATCAACCTTGCACTTGGGATTCTATACACTTGGAGTATCTTCAAAGAAGCAATTAAAGATTCAATCATCGGGGGCGGAGTAACCGCTTTTAATTGGGATCTAGCATCCCTTAATGACCCTTACGCGGTCTGTTGTCTGGTTTTCGCTTTTGCTATGATTGCGGCCGGCAGAATCCAGGACAGATTCGGGCCCCGTATCACGGCAAGCATCGGCGGTGTACTGGTTGGAGCAGGGTTTATCTGGGTATCACAAACGACCCAATACGGTAGCTGGATTGTCGGATTTGGCCTGTTGGTTGGCACCGGCATAGCTTTCGGCTACTCTTCAGCCACCCCTGCGGCCCTGAAATGGTATCCGCCAAATAAAATTGGCAAAGTAACCGGGATTGTGGTCGCCGGGTTTGGCCTCGCCTCAGTTTACATTGCCCCGTTAGCCAATTATCTTCTCAACCAATTTGGCTTACAAAAAGCCATGTTGGTTTTTGGCATAGCTTTTCTTGTTATGGTAAATCTTCTCTCCATATTTTTAGTAAACCCGCCCGCAGATTTCACCCCCTCAAATTTTAACTGCCGGCGAAGTAGTGACAACCAGCACCGTTCCATGATTGTCGACCACGAAGTCCCCCCCTTTAAGATGATGAAAACTCCAGCCTTCTGGATGCTTTGGTTACTCTATTTCATTGGGGCAGGTGCAGGATTGATGGTTATTGGCAGTGTCGCAGGCATGGCCAAACAAAGCCTAGGTGCCAATGCCTTTTTGGCCGTGGCCATGCTAGCTATCGGCAATGCTGCGGGAAGAGTAGTTGCGGGCGTTCTCGCCGACAAACTTGGCCGCAGAAGAACCTTGGCCACAATGTTATCATTTCAAGCTCTACTTATGTTCATAGCGATCCCGGTAATTGGCGATAGTGATTCAAATGCTCTCTTACTGGTACTCCTAACTTCTTTCATCGGTTTTAATTACGGCTCAAATCTGGCCATTTTTCCATCTTTTACCAAAGATCTCTGGGGAATGAAAAATTTTGGTGTTAATTACGGAATCCTCTTTACATCATGGGGAGTTGGCGGCTTTGTCATGAGCCGGATATCTCAAGTTTTGACCAGCCAGACCGGCAGCTATAAGTCGTCGTTTATTGCGGCCGGGGTTCTACTGGTGATTGGCGCAACCTTAGCGACATTGGTAAAAAACCATAAAGGGGACGCCAGAAAAGAAATCCGCAAACTCGTTCGTTCTGCGACAACAACATAAACGCTTGGAGCCTTTATACCATAAAACAGGTTGCGACCTTCGCTATAGAGATAAAACTTGAATATAACTGCTCAGCTAGAATCTTTTTTACCACAGAGTTCACAGAGAGCAGTACTTATGGTCTCTGTGAGCTCTTATGAGTGCAACGAACGGGTGGTTTAAGATTTTAAAAGCTTGTTGAGTGGTTAAGTTTGAATAGAAAAGACTTAGACAAAAATCACCGATGAAAAAGACTGGGAAAAAATCTCGATATCGAATTATGTCGGCAAAGTCAAATGGCGAACGGCCATTAGGGTTTTGAATAAGTTCAAGCAATTGAAAAAGAGACCATATTGGGGTAATCATTTTTGGGCCCGGGGCTACTGTGTCGATACTGTAGGTCTGGGCGCAGAAATGGTCAAAAAATATGTAAAGTATCAAGAGGCGAAAGAGCGTAGAGCAGAGCAACCGAGACTTTTCTAAATTCACAAAAGGGGCAACTCATCCTTGCCCTCTCAGGGGGCAAGGCAAGGTACCCCCTTCAAGGGGTTATCAAAACCGGCCTCTCTGGGGTCGGTTTTTTATATTTAAAACGTGAACCTCATAATGGTTAAAATACAATTGGTAACCTCAACCATTCTACCAGACAACAAACTTAAGATTAATCCTGACTACACACGTAATTTAACACTATCGCAGAACATCTTAAGTTTGGACAAATTGACAAATACGAGAGCTTACCACTATCAGTATTAAATTTATGGTTTATTTCCTCGAGATAGACACAAACAGGGCGAGATCTTTTGTTCATATCATATTTGACATAATCAATCGAGACCCTATTGCCGAGCGATGGTCCACATAATAACTTATTGCACTACATTCGTAAATTGAGCTATTAGTCCGGGTTAATTTTTGTAATCTTGGAGCCCTGTAAACCAAGTCCGGCCATCAAGCCTTTCTGGCCAAAACAGAAGGCATATACATCTTCTTTAGCAGTTGATGACGTCAGGGTTTTTGCGATTCCCTGATCGACTACAACTATACTGGGTCCCACCCCAATTTCCCAACCGGAACTTTTTTCCAGATATTTAAGGGCTGCATCTGTCATCAGGAACATAACATACCCGAATGACTGCACCCCAGCCTGGAGACCATACGAAGCCGCTACCGTATTGTAGTAAGCAACTCTCCTGTGGTTAATAAGCAACGCTCCTTCACCATATTGTCCACCGACTATCAGGCCTCCTTTAATGATATCAGGGAAAACCAGAACACCTTTCGCAACGGTTGAGAGTTCATGGGCAACTGGTGAACTTGAGTAAAGTTTTTCCAGGGCAATTTCTACTTTTTTATCAATCTCCCCAGCTGAACCGGCAAAAGCGGGCAGTTGCATGAAACTCATCATTATAACTGCGAGCAAGCAATGAGTCGTCACCTTTAAAACGTTGACACAAGAAACTCTTTTCATGATTCTCTCCTTTGAACTAGTTCTGGCCTTGAGAGCCAGGTTTAAGGTTGTTCCTTAATAACTCCATGTACCGATTTGGAAATGGATTACACTTTTAAATAGCAACCTGATCTTCAGGCTGCTATTATTTATGAAAATCCGGAGGGGCTTTGGCCCAAGGATATCCCTTTAGTGCCATCTGATATCCGAGTTCATAGAGCTTGCCCATATAGACCGGGTCGAAACCTTCGCTAGGCTCTTCTGTAAACGTCTCAGGAATATATGCTAGGTTGAAATCATTGCCATCACGTTTACACAGGGCAAAAATCTGATAGAGGTCGCCGACCCCTTGGGTTCTGATCAGCGAGTCTATCGAGCGGTTCGCAATTGGCACCAGACTGCGGTTTATGCCCTGGTAGTCTGGTTCCATAAAGGAGTTCCTGATGACATAGACCTTGGGATTTCCCTGGGCCTTGAGTTTTTTTGTAATTTGTTTCCAATCTGCAGAGGCGGGGTAGACAAAACCCTGAGATCCAGTGCCACCATCAACGTGGAGCTCTTCATATTTCCTACCGTTATTCTCAACAGTTATCGCAATTGGTGGGAAGGCTACCGGAATGGCGGCTGAAGCCCGAAGAATTTCATGAATCAGTTCAAGCTTGCCGGGATGGTCGCTGGCGGCGATAGCTCCGATACTCCAGATTACTGATCGACCGGCATCAAGGTTAACCGTGCCAACATATAGACGGCGGCCACGCCGGTGCTCTCTGGCAATGGCCTTGACGACGTCAATTGTTACATATTTGGCGAGCAGTTTTTTAAGAGGGGTTGTATCAGCCATTGAATCACTGAATATCGCACTGATAATTCCCCGCTTTTTCATGATATCTTTAGTTGATGTTGTGGTATAGACTTGCTTGAGCAGGGCGTCATACTCTGAACCTAGAAAAGCAAAAGGAGCCGTCAAGGCACCGGTGCTGATTCCAGTCACCATGAAAAATTCGGGTCTGGTGCCGAATGCAGTCCAGCCCGCAAAAAGTCCGGCACCAAAAGCTCCGTTGGCACCACCTCCCGAAATTGCCAGGTAATTGTGGGGTTTGTTGTAGACTCCGGGGAAAAATTTCTGGAAATCGGCAGAGCTAAAGGTTGCAAAGCGTTCTATGGAAAACCG
The DNA here is from genome assembly GCA_030673265.1 of Pseudomonadota bacterium. GTDB lineage: Bacteria > Desulfobacterota > Desulfobulbia > Desulfobulbales > JAGXFP01 > JAGXFP01. Next base: position 4,721 of record DAOVJK010000115.1, read on the forward strand.
GGGCCACTCATCACCCCAGAAGCGAGCCTCAGGGATTCCCTCTATTCCTACTTTTGAAATCAGTTGAGCCGGGACTGGACTTTTTCTGGTTGGCGCGCCAGCACAGCCGACAACGGCCAACAGAAGACAAATGACAGCCAGCCGACCGACTGATAACCAAAATTGTTTTTCTACTTTTGATCTCATTGAGTGCATCTCTATAGTTTAACTAAAACCAAAAACATGTGCCATCAATACCCCCGGGGGGGGGGGCAACCATAAGTTACTTGATTACCGGTATAGCTTTTCTGGTGTCAGGTGGATGCATATTGGCAACAGGAAACCCCGTTGGCAACAATAGCCACGGTCTGACATGGCAGGGTCGTTATGTAAGTTGTAGCCTGTTGTTGGTTTCGAGGACAGGGCTCAGAACTACTCTCCCTAAACTTCTAGTCTCATAGCAGAACGCCGACCTCAGATGGCAGACGTTCTGCTTATGGTTTGCTTTGTCGGTTCCCCCTTAACAAAGAGCTGATCATTTTCAGTTACTTGGCGGAACCAGTGCCTCCATCACTTGATCAATGGTAAAGCTGGCAGGCTTCTGTCGTGGGGGAAATTCCTTGAAGGTTTTCAGAAAATCGGCCACATAAGCCTGGGCTGGCACCAACAGGAAAGCACGATCCAACCACCAATCCCAGTAGGTATTTGAGGTGAGACTTGCCTTCTCATAAGGGTCGGTCCTTAGGTTGAACAACCAGGGAACCCGTGTTTTTACATAGGGATCACTCCAGACCAGCATAGTCCCAGGTGAACGCTGTTGGGCAAAGATGACCTTCCAGTTGTCGTAACGCAATGCGGTCAAGTCACCGTCATCGGAGAAGTAGAAGAACTCTTGCCTCGGACTCATCGTCTCTTTACCGGTCAGGTAAGGCAGGAAGTTGTAACCATCAAGGTGGACTTTAAACGTCTTGTCTCCCACTTTTTTGCCCGCTTTCAGTTCCTCTTTAATCTTGAAATTGCCGGCTGCGGCTAACAGCGTCGGAAGCCAATCAAGATGCGACATGATGTCATTTGAAATAGTGCCAGCCTTGATCTTGCCGGGCCAGCGGACCATCGCCGGAACCCGGTAAGCCCCTTCCCAGTTGGAGTTCTTTTCACTGCGGAACGGGGTCATACCCGCATCGGGCCAAGTGTTCATGTGCGGGCCATTGTCGGTGCCGTACATGACGATGGTGTTGTCCGCAATCCCCAGTTCTTCGAGTTTGTCAAGAACCATACCGACGTTCTTGTCGTGATCGATCATGGCATCGTGATACTCGCTCTGCCAGCGTCCTGATTGCCCCTCGCTTTCTGCTTTGAGATAAGTACGAAAATGCATGTGGGTAAAATTCACCCAGGCAAAGAAGGGTTTGCCGGCCTTGTGCTGTCTTTCGATGAAATCTACAGACCTTGTCGCAAAGTCATCATCAATGGTTTCCATGCGTTTTTTGGTTAGTGGTCCGGTATCCTCGATCTTCTGCGTCCCATCCGGCAGGGCGAAGCTGTGGATAACACCTCGCGGGCCGAATTTTTTCAGAAACTCTGGGTCTTTCGGATAGTCACGGTGCTCAGGCTCCTCTGACGCATTCAAGTGATAGAGAGCGCCATAGAATTCATCGAAACCGTGATTGGTGGGCAGATGGTTATCCCTGTCACCGAGATGATTTTTACCGAATTGGCCTGTAGCATAGCCCAAGGGCTTGAGAAGCTCTGCAATGGTCGGGTCTTTCTCGTGCATGCCATTTTCCGCACCCGGCATCCCCACCTTTAACAGACCGGTACGAAAACCGCTCTGACCGGTGATAAAGGACGATCGACCGGCCGTACTGCTCTGCTCTGCATAGTAATCGGTGAACATCATACCTTCGTTGGCAACGCGGTCGATGTTCGGGGTCTGATAGCCCATCAAACCGTGGCTATAAGCGCTGATGTTGGATTGGCCGATGTCATCACCCCAGATAATAAGGATATTCGGCTTTTCCCCGTTTGCAGGTGCTGCCTCAGCGACGGCTGGTTCCATCGCTATAACAGGAGACATTGCAACGGCGCTAAGTCCTGTGATGAAAAGAGCTCTTTTCCACCAATATGTGCCTTTTGGTTTTTGATGTTCCATACTTCACGTCCTCCTTTTAGAGTTTGAATTTTATGGACATACATCGGTCAACGAAAATATATTAAACTGCCCTAAATTCAGTTCCGGTCAGCCTGTTACAGGCTGACCGGAACGAGCTTGTTCTGCCATTTTTTTTGTAAACGGGTCAATATGAGAAAAATATTTTTTGAGCCCGCTGCATAGATAGTTCAGCCCTGGTTCTCCACTGGGTGTCCGGATAAATCGATTTTTAGGACACTCTCCATGACACATGGACAAGTGCTCACAATCTCGACAATACTGTGGCAACCCATACTTTTTATCAAAGCCGAATTTTTTCTGTTGCTGTGATAAAACTGCCGAGCTTAACTTCTTCTCCTTGATATTGCCCAAGTTATGTTTGGGGTAAACAAAATGGTCGCAGGAGTAGATTTCACCGTCGTGTTCAATGGCCATACCTTTACCGCAAATCTCACCAAAGACGCACATATAGCCGTAGACACCCATCTGCTGGGCAACAGCACACTCAAAGTTGTAGACAAAGGTCTGGCCGATATCATTTTTATACCATTCATCAAAAACGTCACATAAAAATGTTCCGTAATCATCAGGATCAACTGACCAGTCGCAAACAACAGAATTTGGAGTTTTTGGCTTTGCAGCATTTTCTCCCAAGATCGGAAATTCAATCGAGTTCCAATAGGGAGGAGCGACTTCTTTAAAGGTCTTTGCCTCGACACAGGCATTAAATTGAATTGCCCGGGGTTGCACCTCGTCGCGGATAAAGCGGTAAACTTCCAGGGGATGCTTGGTGTTGTCATAGTTGAGCGTGACCAGGGCGTTAAAAGGGACATCATGTTTTTTAAGGAGCTTTACCGCATTCCACACTTTGTCAAAGGTCGGTTTTCCACTCTTGGTAACTCGATGCATGTCGTTCAGTTCCCGTGGCCCATCAATACTCAAACCAACCAGGAAGTTGTGCTGTTTGAGAAATACACACCATTCATCATTAAGCAGGGTGCCGTTGGTCTGCAGGTCATTGTGGACAGTTTTGCTGCCCATGTATTTTTGTTCAAAGGCAGCCACCTTTTTAAAAAAATCGAGGCCGCAAAGGGTTGGCTCTCCCCCTTGCCAGGAGAAGATTATTTCATCGTGATTCTGTTCTTGAATATACTGCTTGATAAACTCCTCAAGCACCTCATCCGACATACGCCAATTGTTATTGGTGGATAAGAGATTTTCCTTATGGAGATAAAAGCAGTATGAGCAATTCAAATTGCACATTGGGCCGACAGGCTTGGCCATAACATGAAATCGTGTTTGCGGTTGCGGCCTTGTAAATGTAGATGGTTTTGTCATAATTTTCTATTCCACCAGTTCAAAATTATCCGGTTTCCAGGTCTTGTCGAATTAGGATCTGAACAGTCGATTGCCACCAGCTTAACAAAAATCGTTACAGACTGAGTGAACGATAACTGTCTTGGCTGATCTACCAGTTGTAAAGAATGGTGAGTCCCAGGGTGGTTTCGTCAACATCGTAATGGTACCAGTCGGCATCGCCTTGCGAATCATTCTCATAATCTACAGCTTTGTAACTGCCAAAAAGAGTTGATGACCAATTTCCATAGAAACGCCAGGTTACACCAGTTGAGGCGAGATAGGTCCCTTCTGATCCGCCGAAACCGGCGTCAGCTTTGATGTTCCAGTTCCATTTTTCGGCAAACGGTACATCGGCAGCTATTCCGACAAGGACATCGATCCAGGATTCATCAATACTTTTGTTGCTATTTACTCCGAGAGATCCTGTTCCTGTCATACGAAAGTCAAAT
>DAOVJK010000311.1 GCA_030673265.1 Pseudomonadota bacterium
AGCCGGGTTTGTCCGTATGCGGAATGGGTGGTGAGGCCCTTATCTCTCCAGGGATGGGACCCCGGTACGATGCGGCCAAGCTCTCGGCTATTGGCCTTTCTGAAGTAGGCAGCCACTTGGGCGATATCCGGGCCGCCCAACGTATTCTCGGCCGCCAACTTAAAGACGATCGGCCGGGCCTGCTTATTCTCATCGATCTGCCCGATTTCAATCTGATGCTGGCCAGGAAGGCCAGGAAGCTGGGCATCCCGGTTTTCTATTATATCAGTCCCCAGGTCTGGGCCTGGCGCAGTGGTCGGGTCAGGAAAATAAAGCGGTTGGTTGACCGGATGGCGGTCATTATGCCGTTTGAAAAGGATTTTTACCGTCAGAGAGGCATGGAAGTTGATTTTGTCGGGCATCCGCTTCTTGACGAGGTGAAGATCAAAGGCTCACGGGCAGAGTTTCTGGTTGAACATGGCATCAAAGAGACTGGCCAAAAAATCGTTGGGATCCTGCCGGGCAGTCGTAAAAAGGAAGTGGCGACCATGTTGCCGGTATTTATTAAAGCCGCCAAACTCATCGTGAAAAAAATGGACCGAACGACCTTCCTGCTGCCGGTTGCCCCGACCCTTACCGATGCTGATCTGGCCGGTTATGGCCTGGAGGAATGCGGACTCGATATCAGGTTCATCAGGGAGGATAGATACGATTTGATGGCATCCTGTGATGCGGTGGTGGCCGCTTCCGGCACCGTTACTCTGGAATTGGCTATCCTCAAGGTGCCGATGGTTGTTTCCTACCGGGTCTCACCGGTATCGTATTTTCTGGGCAGAAGATTTATCAAGGTTGATTATGCCTCGCTGGTTAATTTGATTGCGGGCCGAAAGGTTGTCTCCGAACTTCTCCAGGAAAATGCTACGCCGGAGAATATCTGCGATGAGTTGCTAAGATTGCTTGTCGATAAAGAGGCTTGTGCACTGATGAAGAAGGAGTTAGCCGAGGTTGTCGACAGCCTTGGTGGGCCGGGGGCGTCGCGCCGGGCTGCCGAGCTGGCCCTTGCCGTGGCGTTATGGAACTGAATATTGCCGGGTTTTTTGGGATGATGGATAGCAAGTTTATAAATTGTTTTATATAGTAACGTTGCTTGCATTACTGGAACCTAATTTTAGAGAGACATTAGAGTTATGAGAATAATCCATCTGTTTCTACTTATCGTCTTTACCTGTCTGTTAATTCCGGTAATATCCCAGGCTGGACCACCCGATTTAATGCTCAGGAAAATGGGCACCATCAGTGGTCAGATTTATGTTAATGATACTCCCCAGCCTTTTGCCCTGGTTTCGTTCTTCCTCAAAGAAAAAGGGCCGCCGCCAATTGAAGGTGGGATGCGCCGGGTTCCGGAATTTCTTTCTCGCACCGACGCTGAAGGTAAATTCAAGGTTAATGTCAGCGCCGGGGTATATTATGTTGGCGTTTTGATCAGAGTACCTGGTGCTGTTCCCGGGCCGCCACGACAAGGTGAGAAGTTTTATTTTGTCAGTGAAAAAGCAGGGGAACTAAGTCTGCTTAACATCAAGGCGCAAGAGGTCGTGGATAAAGGCCGGCTCAACGTGGCGTTATCTGAAACATTTAGATCTCTGGAGGATTTTTTTACCGTTGAGGGAGTTGTTCGTGATAACAACGGTGCCCCGGTTAAAGGTGTGGTTGTTCTGGGCAAGTCCCAGCTCAACATCCCTCGTCCTGAGTTTATTTCTAAAAGGACAGATGAAAGCGGCTCCTACCAGCTAAAGCTACCTCCTCAAAAAGCCTTTTATCTGATAGCCCGCGAGACCATCGCCGGGGCTCGGCCCAGGCCCGGCAGTTTTATAGGTACCTACGGCATTGAGTCCAAGACCGGCCTGGCTACGCCGTCAATTTTCGGTGCTGGCAGCCCCCCACCGGGAGTTGTTAATGAGGAGACCGGCAATAAAGCTCTGTCCGTCAGCGGTGGCCTCGGTGAAAAAGTTAGTAATGCCGACATCTCTATGTACATGGTGCCGAACCCCGAGGAAATCAGGACGTCCATCCAGGGCACTGTAAACGCTCCCAAGTTTGAGCAGGGAGTGGCATTAAATAACATCTCTTTTGCCTATAACAGTCACAGTCTCAGGCAAAAGTCCTTTGCAGAGCTTGACCTTTGGGTTTCTTTCTTGAAAGGTCAGCAGGAGATGAAGGTCGTGCTGCGGGGCTACACCGACAGTGCGGGTGATCATGAATACAACATCAAACTGTCAAAAAACAGAGCTCAGGCAGTGGCCGATTATCTGGTCGGTAAAGGTGTTAATTCAAATCGTCTGATCGTCAAGGGGGTCGGTTCAGCTCAACCAGTCGCAACTAACGATACTCCGGAAGGGCGAAGCCTGAATCGCCGGGTGGAGATTAAATTTGTTGAGTAGCAGATAGATTTTTATGGAGCTGACGGCTATTGGCGACTCCATTTTAATATTCACACAGATTGTCCCCAGGTGTTTTATGATTATCTTATCGATCAGAATTCAAATGCTATGGGCCAGGAAAAAGGTTTAAGTTAGGTGCTGACTCAAATTGTTCTGGCCAATATTTTCCTGTGCCGACTTGGGACTAGCCTGTAATTAGTGGAACTAATGGAAATTATCCGCCCCCCCAAAACATCCTCCAATGTCAATGTTTAGGCCCGTCTCGTTAATCGGCTATATTCTTCTTCTTACGCTGTTCCTCGCGATGCCTGCTAACGGGCAAGTCCTCTCGGTGGATACGCAATGGCAGGGAGAAGTTGAGCTCCAGGAAGATATCCTGATCCCGCCCGGAGTAACCCTTTCTGTTGCTCCCGGTACCACGGTCAGGATCCAACCTTCGGAAAACACCAGGATTGACCCGGAATACATGTCCCATCGAACCGAGATTCTGGTTCGGGGCACCCTGCAGATTAATGGAACTGGAGGGGAGCGGGTGGTCTTCTCCTCAAGTTCAGAGGGTAAATCTGATTACTGGGCCGGGATAATTGTTGATGGCGGTCAGGCCACAATAAATCACACTGATCTGAGCAAGGCTGACGCCGCTGTTACTGTGATGGCTGGCAGGGCCGTTCTCAATAATAGCCTTATTAAGGAAAATCATTACGGAATTGTGGCCCAGAGCCAGAAAGCCGCGCTCAATCTTCAAGATACCGTCATCGAAAAGAATGATTACGGGGTCTTGCTCCTGGATGAACCTCTTTTTGACTCGGATGAGAAAAGCATCATCAGGGATAATCGTAAGAATGATCTGTTCAGTGCGGTTTCATCCGGGGCAGTCCTTAGCGAACAAAGCTATGAAACTCCCATTGCCCCTCTCTCCGCAACCTATAGAGACGAGGCCTTGCCTGATTACACGGTCTGGAAGGGCCGGGTGTTGATCGACGGCCAGCTTCGCCTGCCCCCTGAAAGCCGGTTGATCATCATGCCCGGCACCAT
>DAOVJK010000085.1 GCA_030673265.1 Pseudomonadota bacterium
CCGCTAAACCTTGTTGGACAGTACTATTGAGGCGACTAATTCCTTTAATGGGCTCATAGGTCATAATCAGAGCCGCCATAAAGGCAAAGAAGGTGCCTGGGGTGGACTGGTCCTTTAAAACTTCATGGCCGCCGTACCAGATAACAAAAGCTATGAAAACCCCCCCCATTAGTTCCATCAGGGAACTCGACAAGCTTTTCACTTTAATGTCACTTACCATGATGTTGTAAAGTTTTCTAACTGACTTGGAGAAGCGATTTGTTTCATACTTTTCCATGCAGAAAGCTTTGACTATCCTGTTGCCGTAGATGCTCTCGTGAATAATACTGGATATTCTGGCCATGGTTTGTTGTGCCTGGTTGCTGTAGCGGCGGTGGAGGCGGCCAAAAATGATGATCGGAATTATTGCCACGGGCAAAAAGAATACAGATATGGAAGCGAGCTTCCAGTTCATATAGAATATAACGCCAATCATACCTATGGCCTGGATGGTATCTTTGAAGATCCCGACTAAGGCTGTGGAAATTGCTACCTGGATCAGGGTGACATCGGAGATGACCCTGGAAATCAGTTCGCCGGTTGGTGTCTTGTGGAAAAAGGCGATAGGCAGGGAGTGTATATGCTGGAAAATTTGTTCTCGCATATCACTGACCACCCCCTGGCCGACTTTTTCCAAAATCGTCTTGTAACAATAATCAAAAAAGCCCTTCGCCATAAAAATGGCAACCAGCATTAAAGGCAGGATATTCAAAAAGTCTTTGTCCTGGGCGACGAAAATCTTGTCAATTAATGGCTTAAACATGTAGGCTTGGGCCGCGCTTAAGGCTGAAGCCAGAGCCATACAGATTACCGAGATGACAAAAAGAAGTTTGTAATGCCTTATCTGGGCAAATATTCTTTTAATTGTTTGTTTTTCTGGGCGGGCTGTTTTTTGCATGGTTTGAAATGTCTTGTCGGGGTTCCAATTGGGATCAGCTGGTAAAATAGATCTCATGAATTCCGAATAACGGTCTGGAATTCATAAGGACTGGGCGTGAATTTTTCAGTAAAAAGAATATGTTCCTTATATTATCGTTTCTCCTTTGTCAAGGAGCTGTTCTAATCGTTTTTTGATATTTGCGAAGTTGTATCATTAATATCTGGTTTCAGTAATATCTGGTTTCAGTAAAATCCCTGCTAAATGATGACTTGATATCGGCCCTTTATTCTTTTAAAAAATGCCGATGATATTGCATTCAAGTGTGGCAAGTCGGTTCTTCTGATTTTAAGAATAGGAAAAGAGCTTATTGTGGCACAACAATTCCTGGGTTGAATATTACCACTCATCCTCTTTGAGTACTCTGCCGGGGGCGAAGCCTTTCTGGGTGACTATTTGTCCTTGTGATGGGGGATTGGTCTTTTCGGTGATCTCCGGGGATGGCGCTGTTTCAGAGGTTCTATCAACTGTTTTTGGGACTGGAGTGGTTGGTTGGCTGAGTTCTTTGCCTTGTTTAGAGCTTTTCTTCACTGAAGGAGTTGTCTCAGCCTGTATGTCTGTCTCTTTAGCGCCGTCCTGCTGCCCGGATATTTCTGGAAATTCCTTGGTCGGCTTATGTTTTAATGATTGAGATATCTCCACTACAGTTTGGCTTTGATCTGAAAATGATGCCGAAATGTCTTCGACCTTCTCGTTGACAATCTGTTCAAGGTCTTTGTAGGTAAGGTCTTCCGAGTAGATTGTCCATACTGTATAACCGAATATGGATAGAATGGTCACAACCAAAAGTGTCAGAACCCACTTGCGGCCTGTTTTGTAGAGTTTTTGATCGTCTTCATTGGTAGCAACTCCTTGTGATTCCAGCAGATCGACGATCTTGTCAAATTTCTCTTGCAGGTTAACATTGTTGCCAGTTTCATCAGCCTGTTTCGTAACAATGGGAATTTCATCCGAATGCAGATTTACAGTAGGATCTGAACTGCTGATCATAACTGTATCATCATCTCCTGGATAAATCGTTGCCGCATCTTTGTTATCAGGGGGAACCTTTGTCAAGGTGGCTTTAAATTCTTCCGCTGTTTGGAAGCGTTGGTCTGGTTTCTTAGCTAGAGCCTTCAAAATTACAGAGTCTAGGAAAGTAGGCACTTGGAAATTAAGATCTGAGACCAAAGGGGCTTCAGTATTTATAACCCGGTGCATAATGGTGGTCATTGAGTTGCCTGGGAACGGTTTCTCGCCGGTAAGCAGGTGGTAAAGGATAACCCCGGTCGAGAAAAGATCAGACCGTTTGTCGACCTGTTGCCCTGAAAACTGTTCAGGAGACATGTAAGACGGAGTGCCGACAATATCCCCGAACTGGGTGAGAGTCGAGGACTCGAGCCTGGCGATACCGAAATCCATGACTTTAATTTGGCCGTTGCTGCACAGGATAATGTTACCTGGTTTTATGTCGCGATGGACTACCCCTTGGGCGTGTGAGTAAGTAAGGGCATCTAAAAGCTGGGTGATAATGCTGATTATGGTGTTGAGGGGGAACCGCTCGTTTTTGTCTAGAAAATCCTTGAGTTCGCGGCCATGCACATATTCCATGGCTATAAAAGCATTGCCACCCTCTTCTCCGTACTCGTAAACGGTGACAATGCCTGGATGGGTTAATCTGCCTGCCGCTTGCGCTTCACGTTTAAAACGGGTCAGCAGTGGCTCCATCTCCTCTGGACTGAGGGCATCTTTGCGAATGGTCTTTATTGCAACTGTTCGTTCAATGTTCGGGTCGAATCCCATGTAGACAACCCCCATGGCTCCCTGCCCGAGGGTGGATTGGATGGTGTATTTGCCTAGTTTTTTCAAATCACCCATGGTTGTCCATTTTGAATGGGAATGCTGATTGTCTGGATTGAAAAAATCCAAGGTTGGCTTGAGAGAAAATAAAACGATATGTTAAATGTTTTTTCAGGGACAAAACAAGCGGGGCCTCATTTATAAAAAAAGGCAATTAGATCTGAACCCCACTGGGCAAATCTCTGGATTGGCAATTCTGCTTTCAGGAAGACTGTTATTTTATAAAGTTGCCATCACGGAACAGGCCTTTTATCTTTTTCTTCCCGTCTTTAAAGGTATAAATTCCCTGACCATTTGGGACATTGTTTTGCCATTCGCCTTCGTAGCCACTCCCATCGGCATATATCATGCTTCCGGTGCCGTTGGGTAGGCCATTTTCAAACATCCCGGTATATTTATCTCCCTTAGGGGAAGTTAGGGTTCCTCGGCCGTGAGCGGCTCCGGCAATGAATGTGCCGTCATAAACAGTGCCGTCCGGGAAATTTATAACCCCTAGGCCGTGCTTTTGGTTGTTGTCAAACTGACCGACATATGTATTGCCGTCCATTAGCGTTAAGCTACCTTGACCGTGACGTTTGCTTTTAACGAAATCTCCCTCGTATTTATCGCCATTGGGGAAGGTGTAAATGCCCTTGCCGTGAAGTTCGTTGTTTTCGAAAAACCCGGTGTATTTTGAACCATCCGGGTAGGTCAGTTCACCTTTACCGTTGGGGTAGCCGTCCTTAAATGCGCCTACATATGTGCCGCTGTTGGGGTATTCAAGAGTGCCGGACCCGTTTATGCAATTTCCTTCGGTGCATTTGGCATGTACAGTTAAGGATGAGAGGCCAAAGGTCAAAAGTACGATCAAAATAGTAAAAGAGACTTTCATCAGTAATGTCCTTAATTTATGACTCAAGGTTAATAATGTAACATTTTTGGCAGAATGATTGTATCAAACGTTGCCAGCAAAGCAAATTAAATGTTGTATATGTCATATCAATAATTTTATTGTGGCGGTTCTGTCAAGGGAAAATCAGAGAAGAAGCTTAGCTCTGTCTGTTGTGATTCTACTGGCTGCTTGTTAAGTTTAAAGGGGCTGCAATCTACTAAAATAAGATTTAGTATCTGGACAGTAGCAATAAGTAAATAGTGAAATACTAGAGGGGTTGGACAAGTTTGGTTATTGGAAAAGTTTTTCGTAGTTCGTTTGTGTTGTTGATTTTGCTTACTTTGCTGGCGGCTGGTTGTGCAACCAGACCAGTGTCGAGGCAGTTGGAGACAACCGCTTACTGCGGATGTGGCCAGTGCTGCGGTTGGGAACGAGGCAGTTGGCGGTTTCTAAAACTTGATTTCTGGAATCGCTATGTGCTTTCTGGATCAAGTAGGGGGCGCGAGTATACCGGGCTGACCTCAAGCGGTACCAAGCCCCGCGAGCCCTATCCTGGACTTTTTTCCGTTGATAGTCTGAAACGACCCTGGGTTATCCCTGTCCGGATAATTTTTTTCCCATGGCTGTTGTTGGCGGAAGATGGCACTATTGCCGCTGATACCAAATATTATCGCTTTGGCACCAGAATGTATGTTCCCGGTTATGGCTGGGGGGTTGTTGAAGACCGGGGCGGTGCCATAAAGGGTCCGACGCGTTTGGATCTATACATGGATTCGCATAGTAAAGCTCTTACTTGGGGGAGAAGAAAGCTGTCGGTGCAGGTCGAAAAAAGATGATCGCAGGGGAGGATGAGTTGTGAAAATAATCGGTGGCTGCCAGACCAAGCCTGAAATTGACTACCCGTGCCAATGGTTATTCAAGGTGATCGGGAGTGGTTGCCAGGAAGTTGAAGCAGCCATCAAGGAAGTAGTCGGTGATGCCTCTTTTAAAATAACCCCCTCCAAGGCCAGCAGCGGCGGCAAATATCACAGTGTCAATCTTGAGATGGAGGTGACCAGCGAAGAGTATCGCTTGGCGATATATCGAAATCTTGGTGCCTGTGCTTCAATCAAGGTTGTACTGTAGGATAGGTGGTACAGGACGCCAAGGTCAAATAGGCCAGGATTCCCTCCCGGCCTATTTGACCTTGCTAAGCTGGGTAGATGGAAAGATCAAGAGAGTTTTTTCTCAGCCCACTTCGAATCCTATCCCGCTGATAACCCCTTTGATCTTTTCAATCGCCACCGGACTGTCCTCGTTATAGGTCGCTTCACCCTTTTCGAGGTTGACGCTGACATTGCTGATTCCGGTAATTTCTGTCAAGGCCTTGGTTACCGCACTAACACAGTGACCACATGTCATGCCGTTAATTTTTACTGTGGCCATAATAATCTCCTTAAAATTTACAGAACCTGAATGAGTTGAATGCTCTATGCTCTTTTTTACATAATGTAAGGGCTGTTGTATCTAAAATAAATAGTAATTAGTTCTTTTTATAGAGTATCTCGGCGTCAGAAAAGTCCCCGGTGTTTCTTGTACTTTGCTGAGATCAATGTATGGGAGGTGAATATGAATATTTTACAGAAAAATGAGAGCCAAACGTCCCTGGTCGCTATAAAGGGGATGCACTGCGCCTCGTGTTCAGCCAGGTTAGAAAAAGTTATCGGAGGTCTGGAGGGAGTTGACTCGGTTAGCGTTAATCTTGCCACCGAAACCATGGAACTGAGCTGGCAGCCATTGACAACCGATCTTACTGTTATTGGCGAAAAGATCGGGGGATTAGGCTTTGAACTGGTAATCCCCCAAAAAAATAATGAGATATTTTTTAATATCGAGGGCATGAGCTGTGCTTCCTGTTCGGCGCGAATCGAGAAGGTGGTCTCGTCCATGCCCGGAGTTGAAAAGGCCGAGGTTAATCTGCCGGCTGGTAGTGGCCGGGTTGTATTTGACCCCCAACAGGTGAGTCAGCGTCAGATCAGAGAAAAGATCAATGGTCTTGGTTTTCAGGCGACGCCCGGTTCGGACGGTAGTGATAACTTCACTTCAAGTCAGGAGCAGGCTCTGGCCCGGTTGCGGGTCATGAAGATGGAGCTTTGGCCAGCGATTATCCTGGGTGCGATGTTATTAACGGTTGCCATGGGCGAGATGATTGGGCTTAAGTTGCCGGGCTTTATGTCTCCGGATGAATCCCCGTTGGTTTTTGGCCTTGTCCAATTGGCGTTATTGCTACCCCTGATGTGGTTGGGGCGGAGATTCTATCTGGTTGGCTTTCCCAGTCTGTTCCGGGGAGCGCCTAATATGGATTCCTTGATCGCTTTGGGTACCGGTGCAGCTTTCCTGTACAGCAGCTGGAATCTGATCGAGATTGCCTTGGGTGTGGATAGCGTGGCCCGGGCGCATGATCTCTATTTTGAGTCGGCTGGAGTCATTATTGCCCTGGTGTCCCTTGGCAAGTATCTGGAGGCCCGTTCCAAGGTGCGGACCTCGGATGCTATCCGGCAATTGATGCGGCTGGCGCCTGACAAGGCTACTTTGCTTAGGGACGGCGATCAGGAAGAGATTCTGGTTGAGGAGATTGTGCCGGGTGATATCCTGCTGGTTCGGCCGGGGGAGAGACTGCCGGTAGATGGTGTGGTTGTCAAGGGTAGCTCGAATATCGATGAATCGATGCTGACCGGAGAAAGCATGCCGGTCAGTAAGGAAGAGGGGGATCAGGTTGTTGGCGCCACCCTTAATGCCAATGGCGTTTTGCAGGTCAGGGCTGAAAAGGTCGGCAACGATACGGTCCTGGCCAGAATAATAAAAATGGTCAGGGAGGCCCAGGGCAGTAAGGCCCCGATCGCCAATCTGGCCGATCGCATCAGCCTTTATTTTGTGCCGATTGTTATGACTATTGCTTTGGTGGCCGGGCTGACCTGGTATTTTATCGGGGGCACCGATTTCTCGTTTGCCTTGAAAATCTTTGTGGCGGTCATGGTTATCGCCTGTCCATGCGCGATGGGCCTGGCCACCCCGACTTCTATTATGGTTGGCACCGGACGTGGGGCACAGCTGGGGGTGTTGATCAAGAGCGGCGAGGCCCTGGAAAAAGCCCAGAAAATAGAGGCGGTGGTCTTTGATAAGACCGGCACCCTGACCTACGGGCGCCCGGTTCTGACCGATCTGATTCTGTTGTCAGATATGGGCGAAGATGATTGCCTGTCTCTGGTTGCTGGTGCTGAAAATGTTTCCGAGCATCCTCTGGCTAAGGCAATAGTTGAGGCCGCCAAGGGAAAAGATCTTTCTTTGCCGGAAGCGGAATTATTTGAGGCCATGCCCGGTCGCGGGATCACTGCCAAGGTTGCCGGCCGTGACTTGTTGCTTGGCAATCAGGAGTTAATGGCAGAAAAGGCGGTGGACGGTCTTGGCAATCAGGAGGCGCTTGCGGCGGCAGGCAGGATGGCTGCCCAGGGAAAAACTTCTCTATATCTGGCCGTTGACGGGGCCTTGACGGCCCTTATTGTTGTTGCCGATCAGATCAAACCAGAGGCTGCGGCCACGGTTGCAGCCTTGCTGAAGATGGGGGTCAAGTCGATCATGCTCACCGGTGATAACGAAGTGACTGCCAGGGCAATCGCTGCCCAGGCCGGCATCACCGAGGTTATTGCCCAGGTTATGCCGGAACATAAAGCGGACAAGATTATCAATCTACAAAAGCAGGGGCTGAAGGTTGCCATGGTTGGTGACGGCATAAATGACGCCCCGGCACTGGCCCGGGCTGATATTGGTGTTGCCATGGGCACCGGCATCGATGTGGCAATAGAATCAGGTGATATCGTGCTGATGAAGGGGGATTTGCATGGCTTGCTGGCCGCTCTGGAATTAAGTCGGGCAACCATGCGCAATATCAAGCAGAATCTATTTTGGGCCTTTATTTACAACATAGTGGGCATCCCAGTCGCGGCTGGACTTCTCTACGCCTTTGGCGGTCCCAGCCTTAATCCGATGATTGCCGGGGCGGCCATGGCGATGAGTTCTGTTTCGGTAGTCAGCAATGCCTTGCGTCTGCGGTTTTTCTCGCCGACGGCATTAGGGTAAGTATTTTGATTCTATAATACCCTGGTTGTTAACTGCAATTGTGATAGTAGGGGCCTTTTTTTTGAGCCTTGTTTTTGGGTTGGCCTTTCTGTTATTCTATACCCAATGTCTACGAGTCTGGATAAAAAAGGTTTTTGTGTTTTTAGAGGAAACAAACGGAGATTTATATGAAGAAACGGCTTGTTGTCTTATTGGCGATGGTACTGATTTTGTTTTGTGGCCTTGCTCTGGCTCAGGAATTTGGCCTCAAGAAGAAAAGGCCTAAACCCCATGAGTTTGGCAATGTTGTTATTGATAATTATTCCAGCAAGGCCAATAAAGCTCCGGTCGTTTTCAAACACTGGCTGCACAGGTCTAAATATTCCTGTCGATTATGTCATGTCGATATCGGTTTTGCTATGACTGTCGGTGCCACCAATATTACCGATCAGGATAATCAACGCGGTCTCTTTTGTGGTGCCTGCCATAATGGTAAAATCGCCTTTGGTCAAAAAAACCATCCTGGAGATGGTAACAGCGGTCTCAATAATTGTGCTCGTTGCCATTCATATGGTGAGAAGGTTGACTTTAAGTACGATTTTTATGAATTCTCTAAAAACATGCCGCGAGAAAGATTTGGCAACGGGATCGACTGGCAGAAGGCCGAGGAAACAAACAAAATTAAGGTAGTGGATTATCTGGAAGGCGTCTCCATTGAAGGCTTGAAGATGGCAGATCCCGCTGAATTGGATCTGAAACCCCAGGAAAAGACAATGCCGGAGATAATTTTTTCCCATGTCAAACATAGCAAGTGGAGTGGCTGTGAATTGTGCCATCCGGAAATTTTCGGGGTTAAGAAGGGTGGCCAGCCTTACAGTATGGAGGAGATTTTTGCAGGGAAGTATTGTGGTGTCTGCCATGGCCCCGTCGCTTTCCCGAATATTAATTGTCAGCGCTGTCATACCAAGTTGGTTTATTAATATGAACAAAGCAGGGCGCAGTTATTCTGACGGGGGGCAATGTGGTGCTAATTACCCCAACAGGACATGGTTGTCGGTTATAGTGCTTTTGGCGATCCTGACAGGGCCTTGTGAAGTATCTGCCGGGAAATTCTGGAATCTCCCGCCACTGCCGAAACCCCATGAGTATGGAGATATCCTGATTGATCGGCTCTCGACCAAGAATGAGGTGAAACCGGTATTCTTCTCACACTGGAGCCATCGGGCCAAGTATACCTGTCGAGTTTGCCATTGGGAGCTTGATTTTGCCTTTAAAGCTGGTGGCACGGAAATGACGGAGGCTGACAACCGTAACGGTTTGTTTTGTGGGAAGTGTCATGATGGCAAGCTGGTTTTTGGTCATACCGAGGATAAGTGTCAACTCTGTCACACGGGGAGTAAGGTTTCGAATCGTGAAAAATTCGCAGAACTCAGGGACAATCTGCCGAAAGATAAATTCGGTAACGGGATTAATTGGGCCTCTGCGATCAGAAGCGGACGGGTAAAACCTCTGTACAGCATTTTTAAACCGGAAGAAAAGCCCTGGGAGTTCCGTAAAAGGCTGGAGCTTAAAGCTGAGTGGAATTTTGTGCCCCCGGCTTATTTTCCCCATGGCTCCCATGTTCAATGGCTGGATTGCGGGAGCTGCCATCCGGAGATTTTCAAGATAAAAAAGAAGACCACGGAACATTTTCTGATGAAGTATATTCTTGATGAAAAATTCTGTGGAGTTTGTCACCTCAGGGTGGCATTTCCAATGGATAATTGTAAACGTTGTCATCCCGCTATTAAAGAATAGGTGGTTCAATGAAGAAAATAGTTTTTATCTGGGCATTATCTTTCTTGTTTATATGGAACGGGTCTCTTCTTTGCGCGGCGGATGATAATTGGCGGGATGATTTTGACAGGATCTGCGCCCAGACAGGAAGTGCGGGTAAGCTGAGCAAGGAAGAATTGAGTAGCTTGATTGCTGAGAGTGATGGGTTACTAAAAATTATTAAATCAAGCGATGATCCTGAAGAAAAGATATATCTCATCAGATTGAAGAAATGCCGCAACTTCTTTATTTTCATGCAGGGAATCGCTAAATCTTCAGAAGATAACTGATTAAATATAGCAAGCCTTATGTGCCATATGAGGTCTAATCCCCTGTTATTTATGTGGTTTGTAACTGTGCTTTCGAGGGACAGGCTGTTAGTACCTAGATGACTTGCGCTGTTGTGGCGTAAACACGGGCTGAACTATAGTAATAACCAGTAATCGATATTCGTTTATTGTTCTTGTCTGCGATCTCCAACGTTACAGTTCTCAGCCCCTTTCGAGAAAGACCTAGCCGATAAAACCGGTATGATTTTTTTGGTTATCTGCTTTAGGATTGTATCTTTTAGATGCTATTCCTCTTTAAATTTGCCAAGG
>DAOVJK010000177.1 GCA_030673265.1 Pseudomonadota bacterium
AAGCATAAAACCCAGGTTTTTCTGGCGCCGACCGGGGATCATTACCGAACTCGCTTGACCCACGTTCTTGAGGTTGCCCAGATCGCCCGCACCATGGCTGCCGCTCTGCGGCTCAATGAAAATCTGGCCGAAGCCATCGCCCTGGCCCACGATTTGGGACACACCCCTTTTGGCCATGCCGGAGAATCAGTCCTGAATGAAGTATATCCAGAAGGATTTCGCCATTACGAACAGAGCCTGAGGGTCGTTGACATCCTTGAGAAAAAAGGCAGAGGACTCAATCTTACCCACGAGGTAAGGGAAGGTATTGTTAAACATTCCAAAGGCCTTAAAGATGTGCTGCCGGACGACATGGAAGGGATGCCTGCGACCAGAGAGGGGCAACTGGTCCGAGTCGCCGATATAATCGCCTACGTTAATCATGACCTTGACGATGCGATCCGGGCCGGTATCCTGGAAGAAGAAAGTGTTCCGGCTGATATATGCAGGCTCCTGGGAAGATCCAACTCCGCCCGAATCGGGGCAATGGTTCGCGATCTGATCACCAATACGGCCGCCAACGCTGGTGAGAGATTAACCATGAGTACTCCGGTAATGAACGCCATTATCGACCTGCGGGATTTTCTGTACGAAAACGTCTACGAGGCCCACCGGGTCCATAATGATTTTGTAAAAGGCCAGAAGATCCTCTGGGAGTTATATGACCATTTCCAGGAAAACGACGAGTATTTTGACGATTCAATCAGATACAGCGCCGACACGAGCAGAGAGCGCAAGGTCTGCGATTTTATTGCCGGGATGACCGATCAGTACGCCCTTGATACCTACACGAAGATATTCTTACCCCAACCATGGAGTGTTAAATAGAATGACCGCCGACAACAATCAGGAAAGGCCGGAACTGGCCAAGGCCTATGAATTCAAATCAGTCGAGAAAAAATGGTACGACGTCTGGGAAGAGCAGAAGCATTTTGCCGCCACCATGGATCCTGACCGTGAATCTTACTGTATTGTCATCCCGCCGCCCAATGTCACCGGCGTTCTCCATGTGGGTCATGCCCTCAACAATACTCTGCAGGATGTTTTGGTCCGTTACAAGAGGATGCAGGGGTTCAACACCCTCTGGTTGCCTGGCACAGACCACGCCGGAATTGCCACCCAAAATGTCGTTGAACGCCAACTCGCCACCGAAGGTAAAACAAGACATGACCTGGGCCGCGAAGAATTTATTGAGCGGGTCTGGCAATGGCGCGAGGAGAAAGGCGGCACCATCATTAATCAGTTAAAAAGGCTGGGCAGTTCCTGCGATTGGGACCGGGAACGTTTCACCATGGATGAAGGTCTCTCCAAATCGGTTCGCCAGGTCTTTGTCCGTCTATACAAGGAAGGGTTAATCTATAAGGGCGATTATATTGTCAACTGGTGTCCCCGTTGCCATACGGCCCTGGCCGATGACGAAGTCGAGCATGAAGAGACCAACGGCAAACTTTACAATATTCGCTACCCCCTGGCCGATGGCAGTGGCCATCTGGTGGTAGCGACCACCAGACCGGAAACCATGCTTGGCGACAGCGGGGTCGCGGTCCATCCCGATGACGAGCGCTACAACAAGCTCTCTTCAATGGCAGTAAAACTGCCTTTATCCGATCGCACCATCCCGATTATCCAGGATTATCATGTCCAGAAAGACTTCGGCACCGGGGCGTTGAAGGTAACCCCTTCCCATGACCGGGACGATTACGAGATCGGCCAGCGCCATAATCTTGAACTGATCAAGATCATGGATCCCCATGGCGTCATGAACGAGGCGGCCGGTAAATACGCTGGCCTGGATCGCTTCGAATGCCGTAAAAAAATCGTCGCCGACCTTGAAGAACAGGGTTTCCTGGAATCAATCGAAGATTATCAACACGGAGTCGGCCATTGCTACCGATGTAACACGGTAGTAGAGCCGATAACTTCCGAACAATGGTTTGTTTCGGTTAAACCTCTGGCCGAAAAGGCCGTGGCCGCTGTCCGCGATGAGCGGATCAACCTTATGCCGAAGACCTGGCATAGCACCTTCTATAACTGGATGGACAATATCAGAGACTGGTGCATATCACGACAGATCTGGTGGGGCCATCGGATCCCGGTCTGGACCTGCGAAGATTGCGCAGAGGTGATCGTTGAGACTGAAGACCCGACCAGCTGTCCAAAATGCGGCTCGACAAAACTTGAGCAGGAAACCGATGTCCTAGATACCTGGTTTTCTTCGGCGCTCTGGCCCTTTTCTACCTTGGGCTGGCCGGACAAAACCCAGGAACTGGCCACCTTTTATCCGACCTCGGTGCTGATCACCAGTTTCGATATTCTCTTCTTCTGGATCGCCCGGATGATGATGATGGGTCTTCATATCATGGACGAAATCCCCTTCAAGGATGTATACCTGCACGCCCTCGTCCGGGACAAGCACGGTAAAAAGATGTCCAAATCCACCGGTAATGTTATTGACCCGCTGGAAATCATGGATACTTACGGCACCGACGCCTTACGCTTCACCCTGGCCGCCTTTGCCGCCCAGGGCCGCGATATCCGTCTGGATGAAGACCGCATTGAGGGATACCGCCATTTCATCAATAAGATCTGGAACGCGGCCCGCTTCTCGATGATGCACATTGGCGACAGCGACCCGGCAACGCTTAAGGATTTTGACTATAATACCCTCACCCTGCCCCACCGCTGGATATTAAGCCGAACCAGCCATACGGTTACCGCAGTCAGAAAGGCCCTCGATGGCTACCATTATAACGATGCCACCTCGGCCATCTATAAATTCGTCTGGCATGAATTCTGTGACTGGTACCTGGAATGGATTAAATCTGATCTCTTCAGTGACAACAAAGAGGCAGCAGCACAGGCCAAGGCCGTATTATGCACCGTGCTGGAGACGATTCTTAAACTTATCCATCCCTTCACCCCCTTTGTTACCGAAGAGATCTGGAGTGTACTGCCAGGAGAGCGTAGCTGCATAATGATGGAGTCCTACCCGGAAGCAACTCCGGACTGGGAAAACGATGCCGAAGAGAGGCGCGCGGAATTATTGATGGGAGTTGTCGGTGGAATCAGAAATATCCGCAGTGAGATGATGATCCATCCATCTGCTACTATTGAGACAATCATCATCTGCCCAGATCAGCACAAAGCCAAGATCCTTCAGGAAGAAGCTTCGACCATCAAAAACCTGACCCGCACTGAGACCTTAGCCGTTCTTAACGAGGGCGATCGCCCTAAGGGATCTGCAAGCAGCATCTTTGAAGATCTGGAAATATTTGTGCCGATGCAGGGCCTGGTAGATGTTGAGAAGGAATCCGCCAAACTTAATCGCGACAAGGCCAAGTTGCTTAAAAACCTGAAACAGACCGAAGGCAAGCTGGGCAACGATAAATTCCTGGCCAATGCCCCCGAAGAGGTTATCGCGAAAGAGAAAGAGAAGATGGCAGCCTTTAAAGGGACTTTGGAGAAAATTGAGGACAGTCTAGCTCGACTGTCTGAACTGAAATAGGCAATTAACGTTAAGCAGATTATAAGCGGCTGGGACTTTATTGGGTCCCCGCCGCTTTTTTTGTTTGCCTGGCTATTTACATTTCCTCCAAACCGGCCATGCTCCCATTCTTAAGTAGTATCTCTCAATAAAAACCGTGTATTATACATTTTAGCTCGGTAAAGAACCCAGCTAATTGAGAATGAAGACAATAATTACATAATCTTCGTAGTAGTAATCAAGGAATGATGCATGATAAAGATGATCAGTTATCTATCAATTCTACTATGCGGGTTGACCTTACTGACCGGCGGCTGCAGCTTAATCTCTCCTGTTCCGTCGGAGAGCAGACAACAGGGAGTATATCGGCTGCCGGAAACCGGCGACACCCTATTAAACAGACATGCCCCGATATTCCTGATCGAGGATAATCAGAGGCATTATAACCGGATAGGCACGCCATCGGTCAGAGTCAGCGAATCAGGAAAAAAAGATATCTATGTCGATACCGACCGGGCATCTATTTACAGCATGACCCAGGAATTTGAGACATCTACCGGCAGATATACCAACCTGATCTACCGGGTGCATTTTCCACTAACCCCCCTCCCCCACCTAACCGCCGGGAAAAATGTTGGCCTATTGATCTATATAACCCTCAATAGCCAAAACGAAGAGATCCTCATCACGACCCTGCATACCTGTGGCTGCTTCCTGGCTTTTATTCCAACAACTACGCTGCCGGAAAGATCATGGCCGACTGGCTGGCAGAAAACCGGCCAGATTGTCTATGGTGAAGAGCTAGCCAGCCTGATTGAATCCCAAAATAGCAGACAAAGGCTCATCATCAAGCTGCGCAGCGAAACCCACCGGGTAATGAACATCAAATATGCAAACACGACAGCCTATGGAAATATCACTAGCCAGCCGATGCACATGGAACCGATGTCAGCTCTGGCCAAGTTGCCTGCTGAAAACAATCAATCTGTCTCTTTCTTTGCTACGGAAGGAATTAGAAAAGGAATCGTAAAGGGCAGCAGGAAACCACTTGAAATGCTTTTCATGGGTTGGCTGGCAATGGATCCTTTTATCGGAGAGGACAAGGCCCTTGGCCCACCGGACGAGACAGGTGTGAAATTATATACAAGCCTCAAGTTTTGGGCTCGTAACAACTCCAATATTTGGTTTTTTCCAAGATTTTTGCAATACTGGGGCTGGGATTTATAGAAACCATCCGCACCAATTAGGAAGAAAGGCTGAAATAAAGCTCTTTAACCTGCCGGGCCGTGCTTTCAAGATCTCCACTATTGTCGATAACGTGATCGGCCATTCTGGCTTTTTCCGCCAGACTCATCTGGGCGGCAAAAGCGGCCAGTGCCGAGTGGCGATCAACTTCGTCACGGCTCATAATCCTGTTGAGACAAGTTTCTTCAGCGGCAACGACAACTATGACCAGGTCGAAATCACCCTGCCAGCCCACCTCGAAAAGAAGCGGCACTTCGACAACAGTAAGCGCAGACCGCCCCACCGCATCCGTTGCATCAGAATTACTATCAACATTCTCCTCGCAAATCTCGTTGATAGCCTGTTTGACTAATGGATGAAGAATAGAATTGATCTTTTTTCTTAAGTCTTCATCGCTGAAGATTGCGGTCCTGAGTTTTTTCCGGTCAACCGTCAAATCGATCTTGAAAAACCGTTTGCCAAATTCATCTGCCAAGGCAGACCAGCCTCTGGCAGATGGTTCTAACAAGCGGCGACTGATCTCATCAGCGTCAACCACCCTGGAGCCCAGTTGACGAAAAAGCTCCGCTACGTAGCTCTTGCCAGCCCCCATAGCACCGGTCAAGGCGATCTTTAGGTTCGACTCACCCATAAGATTAATGACCTCGTAATAGGTCCAGAGTGTTAGCGATATCCGGCCAGAGGGGCGCGGTAAAATTCATTCTTACCCCGCTCTGTGGATGGGTAAAGCCCAGAGAATAAGAATGAAGACACTGGCGGGATATCGCCAGGTCATCATACAGGTTACGGTTCTTCTTGCCATAAATAGCATCACCGGCAATGGGGCAACCAAGAGCGGCCATATGCACCCTTATCTGGTGGGTCCGGCCCGTCTCCAGTCGAACCTCAATATAGCTCAGATTACCCGGTAAAAGCTCAAGGAGCTGATAGTTGGTAATAGCAGGTTTACCACGTTTTTCATTAATTGCCATTTTCAGTCGATTAGTTTGATGTCGGCCAATTGGCAAGGTAATCCGCCCCTCTTTCTGTCTAAGAGCACCATCAATGATGGCCCGGTAAATTTTTTCGACTTCTCTATCCTTGAATTGTTCCATCAGGCTTTGATGGGACTTATCATTCTTGGCCACAACCATCACCCCGGAGGTATCCATATCGAGACGATGGACAATACCGGGCCTCTCCACCCCGCTGATCCCGGATAAATTATCACAGTGGAACAATAAGCCATGGACCAGAGTGCCGGTTTGATGACCACAGGCAGGATGAACCACTAAACCGGGCGGCTTCGATATCACAATCAGATCATCATCCTCATGCAGGATCGTAAACTCAACTTTTTCCGGAGTCAGATCGACAGGTAGAAGCGGCGGGATATTGACCTCAAATTCATCATTAAGCCGTAAACGGTAGGCAGGCTTGGCGACATTACCATTAACCTTGATATTGCCAGCGGCCAGTAATTCTTTGATCCGGGAACGACTGAGACTATCTCCAGACAATTCAGCCGCCAGAAAACTGTCCAGTCTTTGCCCCTGATTGGCTACACCGGCCTTTATTCTAAGGGTTTTAACCCCAGCCTCTTTATTTGAATCAACCAT
The DNA here is from genome assembly GCA_030673265.1 of Pseudomonadota bacterium. GTDB lineage: Bacteria > Desulfobacterota > Desulfobulbia > Desulfobulbales > JAGXFP01 > JAGXFP01. The sequence goes on from DAOVJK010000177.1 coordinate 6,367, forward strand.
CAAGATAATTTGCCATTACATTTTATAGCTGTTCCATTCGGCAGCTAAAGTTTAAAAGTTGCGCAAAACTTAAGAATTGTAACCGTTCAACCGCGCCTTTTCCATGCGGGCGCAGATTCGCCCGAAGAAGACAACAACATCGAGTGCCCTTGGAGTGCGACAGATGCCAAGAGGACTAACCCGCATATTTCACCAGTCGAGATGCCCGATTGCGAAACGCTCG
>DAOVJK010000059.1 GCA_030673265.1 Pseudomonadota bacterium
GAATGCGCGGACTGCCTCAGTTCGTCACCTTTTCCCAGTCCTTTTAATACTGCCGTGCCGAGTGCCAGTACCGGCACCATTGACAGAGCCACGATAAAGGTTAAGGCGCTGGCTCTCAGTGGGATATTATCCTTAAGAAACTCTTTGCAGACGATAATGTGGATCCTGAACAGGCCGCGAAAGAAATTCTTTAAACCATGATCTGCCTCAGTGGGCATTGCCCATATCCATAAAAGAATGTTTTCCAGGGCTGCTGGTTTACGGGAGACCATTTTCATAACCATTAACAAAATTCACTTTTAAGTTGTTGTCAAAAAAAATTTAGATTTTCAATCATAGGATTAACTATGTTCTATCCTACTCGCGCCGTTGTTACTAAAGCAATAAAAAAGGCCGCTGAGAGTTCTGATGATCTTGACAACTCTGCATGGATTGAAGCTGTTTTGGCAATGCTCAGTAGGCCAGGGAAATATTTAAAGAACCAAAAATTTGGTTGTTATCATCTTCTTTGAATTGTTTGGTGCGGAAGATATAGGAATAAGTTGTTCTTACGTTGCCGAAATCGAAGGCAATACCAGTCATCAGGTCGGCGACCCAAACTTCTCGTTTGACACTGTGGCTGTCTTTGAAGGTGTTGCCGTCCAGAAAGATATCATGGAGCACTGCCCTGCCATCTACCGCAAAAAATAGATACCAGCCCGTAAACCCGGTATCGCGATTGCTGAGAGGCGCATCGTTGAAAGTACTGTTGAAAGCGCTGTTTGTTGCACAGCCGGCCCGAATCGGGCAGCTCCCGAAATTGCCGGGTAAATTCAAACCGAACCGCACTTCCGCTCCGGCGTTTAAATAGGTGGCGACATTACCCATTCTAAAGCCCATGTGCGGGATCAGGTCATAGCTGTATCCGCGACTGTGATCTGAGTTTAACAACATCCATTGTGATTCGTAAATAGCTTCAAGGGAAATTTCGTTGCTAAGCTGATTGTCCCAGCCCTCAGTGCGTTTTGAGCCTAATAGATCATGGCTCCAGGTTTGGGTCTCCTCTGCAAAAGAGAGGGGGCCGACAATTCCAAGCTGAAATTCCCAACTGTTTTTGCGGTTGCTGGTTCTGCTATGGAAACCGGTAGCAGAATAAAGGTAGCCCGCATAAGGTCGGTCATCAACGACCAGGGATGTCTGCCAGACATCTTCCGGGGTGTAGATATTCTGGCCTATGGACACCGAGACGGCCCTACTGCTTTCTGGATCATTAACGAATGGCACTTTATTTATGAAATAGTAACTCCACTCAGGCAGATGAGATTCTGTTTTATCTATTAGAAAGGGTGTGCTCCAGGTTATTTTGGAACCGTTTGTGTAATCCCGGTCAGTGCCGGCAAAAGCATCGTTTTCCCAGTAGATTGTAAGGGTGTCATAAATTTTTTTCTGATCGGCTTCCTGGGCTTCGGCGGCAGAGATTGTCGATAAGGCCAGAGAGAGAAAAAGAGTCGCCAGGGTGAGGTTATTTGAATGGAATGATTGATTCATTAATTAGATAAGTTGGTTGGTGTTATAAACCAGTCGAAACAACTACTCTGGCCCGGGTTTACTGCGATGAAGACAACACTTGGGACGTTAATATTAGTTTGCCTCCCTTTGCAAAGCTTATTTTCATCATAGAGTACCAATATTATAATTGCAAAGTTGTAAATGATGGTTGTAGAGTAAAACTTATGGTTAGGGCTGATGATCAATAATTAGTTCTGGCCTTTTCATTAGATGATTCTGCGTTTCGCAGGCGCATCTAGGCTGTTTTCTCGGCAAGGCTCTGTAGGCTGTAAAAGCCTGTGAAAGGATATGGAATTGCACGCCGGTGCTGTGGCCTTTCCCGCCTCTCGCCTGTTGGGTGACGTCGTAATCGGCAGATTAGCTCCGCCCCATTATCGATGGCCATCAACTAAGAGGAGATGCATATGGATCCTGCAACACTACTACCGATAGCTGATGCCATGCCAGTTAACTGGCTATGGTTTCAGGTACTTCTTACCACCACCACCTTCCTGCATCTGGTGGCGATGAACATCATGCTTGGCTCCGGTTTTATCGCTTTTGTTGCCCCGCTAGCCGGTGGTGAACAGATGCACCCTTTATCCCGTACCGTTGTCGGGACACTACCTTACTCTATCGCCTTAACGATTAATTTAGGGGTGGCGCCTCTGTTGTTTATCCAGACACTCTACGGCCAGTTTTTTTACACCAGCACAGTGTTGATGGCAGTTTTCTGGCTGGTAATTTTTTTGTTGCTGATCGTCAGTTATTACTCGGTGTATCTGTTCAATATTCGTTACGACAAAACCGGTCATAATTCAATTATGTTGGGTCTGGCGGTAAGCTTGCTGATTTTGGTTGCTTTTGTTTTTATTAATAATATCAGTCTGATGCAGAGACCTGATAGTTGGCTGGCCTATTTTAAAAACCGCAGCGGTACGCTTCTGGCTTTAGACGATATTGCCTTGATTCCCCGTTATCTCCATTTTATGTTGGCTTCCTTGTCCGTGGGCGGACTGGCCATTGCTATTTACTACGAATTCAAGCGGCGGCATGGCTCCGAGGATGTTGAGCGATGGATAACCTATGGGTGTAACTGGTTTTCTGGCTCCAGCCTGATTAATTTTATGGTTGGTTTCTGGTTCTTGAGCAGATTGTATGGCACGGTCGTCAATCCGGATGACCCGGCGGGCAAGGTGTTTTTCCTGTTCGTGGCCGCTAGCATCATTTCCATCGCTATTGCGGTGATCAACGCTCAGGTTCAAAGGGTTTATAAGGCGGCCGCCTGGGTTATGGCCACTATCTTCTTTATGACCATGGCCAGGGAGATTGTTAGAAATATCTATTTGCGTGATTATGTAAATCTGACAGAATTACCGGTTATTAACCAATATTCGCCGCTGTTGGTTTTTCTGCTCGTGTTGGCGGGGGCAGGAGGGCTTATCTACTGGATGCTCAAGAAGGTCTGGTCTGAGCTGGAGGTGAAATCATGAATTATCCTATCTGGCAGCTTGAATTTGCCGGTGGCGGTCTCTTGATCGCCATAATTGCAATTATCCACGTTTATATAACTCATTTTGCCATTGGCGGCGGACTGTTTCTGGTAATTACCGAGCGTAAAGGGTTGCGGGAGAACAGTCAGGAGATCCTCGCTTATGTTCAAAAGCACACCCGGTTCTTTCTGTTGCTCACCATGGTTTTGGGCGCTTTAACCGGAGTGGGGATCTGGTTTACCATCTCCCTGCTTAATCCGGCAGCTGTTTCCAAGCTGGTGCATGTCTTTGTTTTTGCATGGGCGGTTGAGTGGGTTTTTTTCCTGACCGAGATTGTTTCGCTGTTCTTATATTACAAAACCTTCGGCCGGATCAGCAATCGAACTCATTTAACCCTCGGCTGGATATATTTCATCTCGGCCTGGTTGTCGTTGTTTGTTATTAACGGGATCATCGATTTTATGCTTACGCCCGGAGCTTGGTTGGAAACGGCTGATTTCTGGGACGGGTTTTTCAACCCCACCTTCTGGCCGGCGCTTTTTTTCAGGACATTTCTCTCCCTGATGATCGCCGGGCTGTTCGGTTTTCTTACCGCCACCTGGATAAAGGAAGAAAAGCTGCGGACCAATATGGTGCGCTACTGCGCTAAATGGCTGTTGGCCCCGTTTGTCCTCTTTCTCGGTGCGGCCTGGTGGTATAAGAGTTCTCTGCCGCCGCATCTACAAGATTTGATCTTTCAGGAAATGCCTGAGATGAAGCTGTTCATCAAGGCCTTTCTGGTCAGCTCGCCGGTGCTTCTTTTCGGAGGGTTGTTTATGGCGATTCGCTTACCGACCAAGGTTTCTCGTCCGCTGGCCGGCATTATGCTGATTGTCGGCCTTGTTTATCTGGGGGCCTTTGAATTTATCCGTGAAGGAGGGCGTCGCCCTTATATTATTCACGATTATATGTATTCAACCGCGATCACCAAGAGCGAGCTGCCTGAAATTGTCCAGGGCGGGCTTTTGCAGAAAGCGAAGTGGGTCAAGGTGCGGGAGATTAATGACGACAATAAGGCTGCGGCTGGCCGGGAGATTTTTAATATTCTCTGCCTATCCTGCCACTCCGTTGGCGGCCCCTTTAACGATATCAGGAAGCTGACCGCGAAGTTTAAGCCGGAATCGATGAAATATATTTATGAGAGTATGGGGGGATCTCGGCCATATATGCCGCCCTTTGCCGGGACCAGAGAAGAGCAGGAGGCGCTGACCTACTTTATCTTCAATGAGTTGTAAGATATTAACGATATAAACTCTGGATTACTGTTGAAAAGCCTTGGGGCCATCTCCCGGGGCTTTTTTTTAGGGGCCGTGGATTTTATTGTGATCCTGGCTTTGTCCGGTAGGGAAAATGAAAGTGGATTGCGGGCAATGTGCTTCTTGTTTTAAAGCAAAAAGAGCAGTTCCAGGTTCATGGAACTGCTCTTTTCGTTCGAAGGAGTCTCTTTTTTAAGCTTACGTTGCGTTACTGCTGCCGTTTTTGCCTTTGAGTTAAGACCCTCCCTTTAGGTCAAGAATATCACTTGGAATTATCCAAAGTAAAGGCGTTTGAAATACTTTTTTGTCTATTTAGAAAATAAGCGTGAAAACAGTAAGATAAACTGTTTTCGAGGCTTTGTGCTGATGCGCAGTTCCGGGGCGTTTAAGTCATGGTTATCATAAGCCATTAGCCCCAAGTTGCATCCCGAAGAGTGGTGCTGGTAGGTGATTTTTTTAAGGAGGTTTCGTTGTTTTTGACTGGATGAAGTCGTCATTAACGGTAGTGCTTGGAAAAAGTAGAAATTTATGTAAACTGGGATTATTTAGGTGAGAAGTTTTTACCTAGCCACATTCCGTTGTCAGGGGGCAATAGTAATTTCCGAACTTAAGATTAAAAAAGGAAAATTCTTGGGGATGTGTACTGACGACGGTAGTGTTTTAGGTTTAATGGATTTCTTGTTATTACAAGGGGGAGGTTGAAATGTTGCAATTTATAACACTTAAGAGATTATGGGTAGGATTGGCTGTTATTGTTATTAGCTCTGTTTTTGGCGTGCAAAACACCTTTGCAACGGAAAACGTCGGATTGGCTCAGGCTAGCAAATCTTCAGTAACGAATCCATCAACTATAAAACAATCGACCGGTGACTCCCGGAATGAGGAATTATTTAATCTGAAGATGAGAATTGAGTCTCTGGAACGCCAGATAGCATATATGGGTAAAAGGCTTGATCGGAATATGATGTCGGGCGTTATGCTCAGAGATACAAAGGAGCTTGCCAATGACGCATGGACTTTGGCGGTTGAAGCGCGGGCTATTGCCGTGAGGGCAGAGAGCAAGGCGGACCAGGCCCCAAAAAATATAAAACGGTAAGTCTGTGCCGCCGGCGCAGGGCGGGTTGCATAATGTCCTGTTGGTTGCCATTTGGCCGGAAAATCTCGGTCTCGAGTCGAAACAACTTCAACTGCTATGCTCTTAATTGTTCCCTGCTTTCTTTCATGTTGCTTTGTGTCTTCTGTTATGGTTTTGCCAAGGACAGAGCTGGCCCGCTATGGCGCGGTTTTCGTTTAGTGACGTTGGCACAAGCCATTGATTCCGTCTTATGCTATGCTCTGAAAAAATATAAAATTCAGCCGCCTATTTTTTGGGTTAGTGGCTCGAGGCAGGGCAGGTTGAATTAAAACAATTGTTTTCAGCTGAAGATGAAAATGTAATCACCTTTATTGACGGTAATTTTTAGTTGGCCTCCATGGTTTTCCCCATAAACTTCCCAACCTGGTTTTCCTCCCAACGCTCCTTTCAGACAGCAGGGAGAGCAGGCGTTAGCTGCGCGGTTAAATCTGGAAATAACCATGGTGTCCGGATTGTCTTGTTGGGCCAACAATTGCCCGATCTTCTGGGCCTGTTCCTGGCTGACATTACATCCTGATATCTGAATATCGATCTCTCGCATATTTAAAATGGGGCTGGGTTGTTCTTGTTAATCTGTTGATTATCCGGGCGAGATTTAATTGCCTTTTAATCACTACGATTAATTTTCAATGGCCTGAAAGAGACGCATGAATTTCCGGTCAATATAATCTTTGATTAAAAAGGCCAGTCGGCCGCCGAAGGTCAACCAGTATTTGTGCAAGACCCCGTCACCGTTGCCCAGGTTAAAGATCAGCAGGTATGGGCCACCGGGATCAAAGGCCTTGAGTTCCGTATCTTCCAGCGCCGCCATCAGATTGTGATAGAGAATCGGATTCTGGCGGACCGCGTAAACCCCGACTTTATCCAGAGGGTTATGCTCAAAATAAATACAATCGCCGCCGCCAAAGATCTCGGGATGCATTTCAGACTGGAGGTGGCGATTAACCAGCAGTCCCCCGTCCGGGCCGACTGGTAAGCCAGAATCGGCGAAGAGCGTTGAGGGGTTGACCCCGGTGGCCATGAAGATAAGGTCAGCGTTATATTTCTGGCCATTCTCCATGGTGATGGTGGTGGCGCTGATTAACTTGGCATGACCATCTTCGATGATTTCGATTGCCCGTCTGGTTAGTGAGTGTTTGACCAGTCTCCTGACCTTGTCCGGGAATCTCTTCATGAATGAGGATCCGGCGAAGATATTGATCTTAGGTGGGTGGCCCCCGGATTTTTCAACCAACTGGATAATATTGCCGGCAACTTCTGCCGAAGATGGTCCGCCGCCGACGATGGCGATTTCGATCTGCCGGGTGGTGGTTAATTCCAGGATCTTCTGCTGGGCCTGGAGGAGCTTCTCAATTGGCTTCACTGAAAAAATATTATCAGAGTCTCCTGTGAAACCTGGATCAGCAACATAACTGCCGGCATTGCAGGATAAAACATCGTAGGGGATTTTCCGGCCCGCCTTGGTGTGCACCAACTTTTCAACCGGATTAATGCGAACCACCGAATCGAGAATGAAGCTACCCCCTCGGTCCTCAACAACCTTGCGGGTGTAAAAACGGATATCGTCAGGGGTATAGGTTTTGCTAAGCATACCCGGGCCCATACCCGAATAATAATGATACTCGGAAGGGCCGATTACCGTGACCGAGTAGCCTTTGTCGATAAAATTTTTGAGATTGGCCAGGGTTACCATGTGGGCATGACCGCCACCGATCAACACCAGTTTCTTTGCCATGTTGGCACCTTATTTGTTTTTTATGGTCGGTTAGTAAACACTTCTTTTAGTAAGTTCTCGTAGTCTTACAAGGTGTAGATGTTAAGAACTTTTTCACAAATGTTCCGGCTCAGAATCGCACAGATTATGTCTGTCACTTGCGCCGGTCAGGAGATGGTGCGAACATTCCTGCCAGAGCCTTTCATTGTAGCAGAATATAATTGACGCCTGCAACTTCTGTCAAAGAGGTGTAACCCTACCCTGAGTGGCGTGAAATTACGGGAATACCCCTATTGATCATCGCTAATACTTGTGTGATAGAATACCAGATAAGCTGGTTGTATGAAATGGCATTACGGTTAAGGAGGACCAAGCTATGATACTTGATCATTTGCAGTTTGGCATTTTTAAGGAAATTAAGCCCAATATCATGGAAATAACCATAAACGATGGTGTCGAGCTTGATCGCGCCAAGCTGTCGGTGGTTGCGGTTGGCTTGTGTGAAAAATACCAGAAAAATCCTTATGCGATTTTGGCTAACCGGGAAAATGTTTATTTCCATTTTTATGAATCAATGGAAGTCTATGATAATTTGATAAATCTCAAGGGTGTGGCCAATCTGGTCAATGTAAATGTAGCAGCCAAAACAACGCAAAGTGAAGATAAAAACTCCGATAAAATCCGTACATTTGGAAACAGAGAACAAGCTATTGACTGGCTCCAGAAAACTTTGTCAGAAGCCTGAACGACTTTTTAATACTTGAGCAAGAAGCGGTTGGGGATTACCCAGCCGCTTTTTTTTATCTGCAGTCAGAGGTTCATGTAAAGCAAATCGGCCCAACGGATTTTTGATGAAATGGCCTGAAAAAAGACATTGTGCCATTTAGGCTTTTATCTCGGCAAGTGGCTGAACGACTTGATTTGTCTCTTTACCGGCGGCTTGTTTCTGGTGGGGATCATCTATAATTTCTGGACACTGCAATGAGCAGATTAGCGAAATAAACCGGACCGGTTCATCGGGGCAGAAGATATAACCCTTCAAATATGGGCTGTGCCTTTTTTTTTGCCTTTGGTTTGATTTAAATCATCGGTAAAGGGGGGGGGCTGGCGCCAATAGTTTAGTAAGGACGTCCCTGAAATTAGTTTTGATGTGGGATAGCTTGGGTTTGATGGTTGAAAGACGTTTCGCCCCCCTCGGATTAAGTAAGGGGTTGCCGGAGTTTGCTTGCCAGTTTGGCAACAGCACTCTCCCGCATCCGAAACTTCTGGATCTTACCGGTCACGGTCATGGGAAATTCTTCTACAAACCAGATATAGCGGGGCACTTTGTAATGGGCGATTTTCTCGCGGCAGAACTCCCGCACCTCTTCTTCGCTCAGACTTTCCTGGTCATAAGGTCTGATCCAAGCCATGATTTCCTCTCCATAATAGTTGTCGGGCATCCCGAAAACCGCCACTTCCGCTACCTTGGGATGGGAGAAGAGGAGATCCTCAATTTCCCGGGGGTAGATATTCTCGCCGCCCCTGATGATCATCTCCTTAAGCCGACCGGTTATCTGCAGGTAGCCGTCGCTATCCATTCGGCCCAGATCACCCGAAGAGAGCCAGCCCTCCCGGTCGATAGCTCTGGCGGTCGCCTCAGAGTCGCCATAATAGCCTTGCATGATGTGATAGCCTTTAAAACAGATCTCACCGATCTCGCCAACCGGAAGAGTGGCCCTGGTAGATATGTCTATTACTTTAACCTCCTGATGGGGGAGGTTACGACCCACCGTCCTGGTTCTCCGCTCAACGTTGTCGTCCCGCCTGGTGAGATGGGTGATGGGCGAGGCCTCGGTTTCACCGTAACCGATCAGGATCTCCCGGCAGTGCATATCCTCCCTCACCTGCTGCATTAGCACGGGCGGACAGGGAGCCCCGGCCATGATACCGGTCCGCAGACTCGTCAGGTCGAACTCCTGAAAATCGGGGTGTTCCAGTTCGGCAATGAACATGGTGGGCACCCCGTGGATGGCGGTGCACCTCTCCGTTGCTACTGCGGAGAGGACTTTGAAGGCATCGAAGTGCTCGCAGGCGATAACGATACAGGCTCCCACCGAGAGACAAAGGAGGTTTGCCAACACCATGCCGAAGCAATGATAAAAGGGCACGGGCACGCAAAGGCGATCCTCTTCTGAAAAGTGCATGGCCAGGGCGGAAAAATAAGCGTTATTGAGGATATTGCGGTGGGTCAGGACCACGGCCTTGGGGAAGCCGGTGGTGCCGGAGGTATATTGAATATTGATCGGTTCGCAACAGTCAAGCCCGGCGGTTCGGCGGTTGAGCTCTTCTGGCGAAACCGTTTCGGCACCGGCCAACACCTCATTCCAGAGAGTGAAACCAGGGGCAGATCTCTTCGTTTGGCTCGTTGCTTCCGGCTCATAGAGCACCACCCGTAGCAAAAAAGGAAAATCTGCGGAGGCAAGTTCCGCCGGGCCACATTCGGCCAACTCGGGTAAAAGTTCCAGGAGCATAGCCACATAATCGCTTTTGCGAAAGGAGGGAATGAGAAAAATTCCCTGCACTTCGGAGCGGGTTAGGGCATAGGCCAGCTCTTTGAGCCGGTAAGCCGGGTTGATGTTGACCAGGATGGCCCCGATCCGTGCCGTGGCCAGCTGCACAAGCAACCATTCAAGATTGTTGGTGGACCAGATACCGATCCGGTCACCCTTGCCAAACCCCAGGGCCAGGAGGCCACGGGCCAGCTCATCCACCCGGTCGGCCAGTTGCTGATAGGTAAGGTGTTTGTTCTGTGGTCTTGAGACCACGGCCTCCTGCTTGGGAAAGCGGCTAACGATTGCCGCAAAATGGTCCGGGATCGTTGCTGCCAGGAGCGGGATATCGCCGGTTGTCCGGTAATAGCTGAGTCCCTTGTCGGTCATGGTTCGCTCTCGGCCTCTTGCCAGTAACGATCTACCCGGGCCTGGATCTCGGCAAGCAGCTTTTCGTTCTTCTCTGGGGTAAAGAGATGGTGGAAACGGCCCTGGCGGACGAGATATTCTTCCACCGGCAGCCTGGGGTGGGGAATTTTGGTATGCACCACCTTGCCGTCCACATACTCCCTGAGGGGCCAGATGCCGGTCTGCACTGCCAGCTTGCCGATGGCTACCGTTTCGGCCGGCTCGTAATCCCAGCCGGTGGGACAGGGGGCCAGAGAGATGATGAGGCGCGGCCCTTGCAAGCTTCTGGCTTTTTCCACTTTGCGGGCCAGGTCAAGGGGTTCCGCTCCCACCACGGTGGCTACATAGCTCGGTTTATGGGCGGTCCAGATGGCAAACAGATCCTTTTTGTAACCCGGATAACCGTGGCTCCCCTTGCTGGTCGCGGTGCGAGCCCCATGGGGGGTGGCGGCGGAATATTGCTGACCGGTGTTGCCATAGCCTTCGTTGTCGTAACAGAGATAGAGAAAATCGAGATCACGGTCCATGGCCGCCGAGGTCGCGGAAAGACCCATGCCGTAGGCGGAGCCGTCGCCGGTGAGGACCAGGACCTCCAAGTCCTCATCCGGGCTGATCTCCCCCTTTTTTTTCAGGATATCCAGGGCATCGCGGACCCCTTGGGCGCCGGCCGGGGCCGAGGCCATGGCCGTATAGAGCCAGGAACCGCGAAAGGGGGTGAAGGGATAGACCGCAAGCAGGGTCATGCAGCCGGCCGCATTAACGATCACGCTCTTTGCGCCGATCAGGTCGTAAATCTGATGCAGGGTCTCCAGGCCGCCGCAGCCACCACACATGGGTGTGCCGGTGCCGAGCAGGTGTCGGGAGGGCAGATCCCGCAAGAATTTAAATTCCGTAGTACTCATGATTTAGCTCCCCGTCCGCGGTGCATGGTCCGAGCCATGGTCTGTAGTTTGCGGACCTCGCGCAATTCTTTTTCGGTATAAAGCAGCCGGGGCGGAGGTAGTTCTCCTTTTATTATAGATTGACGCACCACTGCAACCATCTCGTAAAACTCCTCCGGGGCGATATCCCGGCCACCCAGCCCCCCGATGAAGCTGGCCAGGACGGGTGGAGCGTCAGGGCGGCCATAGAGGGCCGAGGCTAACTCCGTATGCAGCACCCCGCCTTTGCCCATGGAGAGGTTCTGGTCGACCACCGCTACCCCTTTTTTACCAGCCAAAGCACGGTACAGCGCTTCAACCGGCAATGGTCTGAACAAGCGGGGGCGAACCAGGCCGACCTTCTCGCCTGCCGCCCGCAGCTGGTCCACCGCCTCTTTGGCCTTGGTGGCAAAGGAGCCCATCATCACAAAGACGATTTCTGCGTTGGCGCTGCGATATTCTTCGATGAGTCGGTATTTTCTTCCGAAAATTATCTGGAATTCCCGGGCAAGATCATCATAGACCGCCAGGGCCTGGAGCGAAGCGAGATGAGCTTCGTATCGGAAATATGAGTAGGTCGGGCCGCCCAGCACCGCCACCCCTTCACTCAATGGCTCGCCGGCCCGGAAGCGGATATTCTCGGCATCAAAGGGGGGCAGAAACCGGTCCACCATGGCCTGGCTTGGAATCTCCACCGGTTCACGGGTAAAAGAAAGATAAAAGCCGTCGAGATTGACAATCACTGGCAGCCGCAGCTTCTCATGTTCGCTTAACCGATAGGCCAGCAGCATATGATCCAGCACTTCCTGACAGGTGGAGCAGTGGAATTGTAAAAAACCACAGTCCCGCATGGCCAGCACATCGTTATGGTCCGGTTCAAGGGTGATGGGCGAGGAAAGGCCCCGGGAGACGTTCACCAGCACCAGCGGGACCCGCCAGCCGGCCACGGTATAGATCATTTCCGAAGCATAGAGCAGGCCCTGGCTGGAAGTGGCGGTGAAGACCCGGACCCCGGTGGCGGCAGCAGCGCCGGCTGCGGTGATCATCGAATGCTCCGATTCCATGGTGACCATCCGGCAGTCCATCTCGCCCTGATCGATCCAATTCGCGATGGTTTCGATAATCTCGGTTTGGGGAGTAATAGGAAAGGCGGGCAGATAATCGACTTCGGCCAGCCGCGCCCCCCAGGCAGCGGCGCCGTTGCCGGTTAGCATTTGGCGAGTCATGAACCCGATCCTCCTGCTACTGTTTTTTCTTGCTCGGGTCTTGCCTCGATAGCATGGGTCGGACATTGGGCCAGACAGACCATACAACCTTTGCAGTGTTCGTAATCGATCTGTGGCCGTCTCGCCTCATCTACCTGGATGGCACCTTCCGGACAAAAGGTGCTGCAGACCCACCAGCAGTGGTTGCAGCGCTCATAATCGATCACCGGCCGTTCGGTGCGCCAGAGCCCGGTTTTGATGTTCTCGCTGGTGGCAGCCGCATGGATGGCAGGGGCGCTGGACCTGGCATTCTCAAACGGCAGGTTGATCCAGGCCGGGGACTTGTAGCCTGTGGCCGGAACCACTTTTCCCTCGCGGACTATACCTGCCTGCCCGGCCAGGGCATCGTAACTCTTCTGAGCCACAGCCAGATTTGCCGCAACTTTTTCTTTGCCCAGGGGTGCTATCTCTCGGTTGACCGCCTCAATTAATGCTTTCTGGCC
>DAOVJK010000194.1 GCA_030673265.1 Pseudomonadota bacterium
AGAATGGATAGAAAAGCATGGGAAGTAAATGGCCTTAAGCCTTATCCATGGACTTTATGGATGAAGCCAATTAGAAAGATCGGCCAGCGGTTTTTGAAAAATACTTCATGACAAAAATATCACCTATCTGAATACTCCCGCTTCCCCTGCAAAAACATCTTCAGGAAATCTTTAATAAAAAAAGAGGCGCTGAAATAGGCCGCGAAAAACAACATGAAGACCAGGAACTGGAGATGATCTGGAACCCTGAAAACCACGCCACCAATGGCCGCCAGGGCACTGACCGTCGCCAGAACCAGAATGATCTGCACCGCCGCCGCCCGGCTGAAGCCAAAACGGACTAGGAGATGGTGGAGATGATACCGGTCGGCCAGAAAGGGACTGCGGCCGGCCATCACCCGCCGGGTCATGATGGTCAGGGTATCGACGATCGGCACCGCCATGATCAGCAGGGCTGAAACCGGTCGGACCAGACTGTCAGCCGCCTGGGAGCTGTTGATCGCGACGAAGAGCAGGGAAAATCCGAGGGTGAAACTGCCGGCGTCCCCCATGAAAACCTGGGCCGGGGCCCAGTTGTATTTGAGGAAACCCAGAATCGCACCGGTATAGGCCAGACAGAAGAGGGTCAACTGGAGATCGCCGTTAAGCCAAGTGATCACCGAAAAGGCCGCGAAGGCGATGAAGCTCACTCCACCGGCCAGGCCATCGAGACCGTCGATCATATTGACCGCATTGATGATGCCGACTGCACAGAAGATGGTAACCAGCACGGAAAGCCAGCCTAGTGGTACGGTGATCTCGCCGAGGTACAGCAGGTCGCCGAAGGTGACCAGGTCGGTCCGGCTGAAAAAAGAGATCGCCAGGACGGCCAGGGCCTGGATCACGAATTTAAAGCGATGGCCGAGATCCCGCCAGTCATCGAGAAAGCCAACTACCAGCAGGATCAACGCCCCCAGCCAGTAACCGACCATCCCATCCTGGGGAAGGAATAATGCACAAGCCAAAGCCAGGGCGAGGAACATGGCGATGCCCCCGACCAGTGGGGTGGGGTGAAGATGGTTCTTGCGGCCGTCAGGCTTATCAAGCAGGGATATTTTACCTGCCATCCTTATCAATCCGGGCATAATTAATATGCCGGATAAGGCTGCGGTAAGAAAGATCAAGGCTTCTTGCATAATAGATCAAACACTTTTGTTTATATGAAAATAAAGACCCCAAACCAAAACGGTCACAATATATATCATAAATGAAGGATAAATATCAGGTAGGTTTTTATTTATTTTCGGCCCTGATTTCTTTGACCAGATTACGGTATTCCGGTCTCATCAATACTTCAGCAAACCTGGCGAGAGAACTTTTCCAGAATTTTCCTCATCCTCTTGTGTACTTAAATAGAGCCGCTTTTGAACGCTGGAGCTCGCCTGGCGAAACTGACTGAAAGATGCTGTCTGTTGAGGTAGGCCTTATGCAAGGTCCATTCTCATCCAATTATCAAAAGAGGGGGCTTTCATAGCAGGTTTCTGCCGGCGGCAAGTCACCCTGATTCCATCGATAAGCAATGCCGCTACCAAGGTTGATGCTTTTTAACTTCATCTGGGATCGGTAGTTGCGGCGGTATTCCGTATTTTAATAAATCAGCCGGTAATAAGGCCGTGGGTGAAGTTGATAATTGGCATTATCAGTTTGGGGATTATGCCGGTATAAAACAAGACCAGGAGAATAATAAATCCGAACCGTTCAATTCGGTGGAAAAACATGGCTGCTTCGGCTGGTAACAGACCGGTGATTATCCGGCTGCCGTCCAGGGGCGGGATGGGGAGAAGATTGAAGAAGGCCAGGATCAGGTTGAACCAGATGCTGACCGCCACCATCTTGACCAGCGGCCAGAGAACGGCCTGTGGTATAAATGATTCGATCTGGATGAGGAGTTTAATGGCAATAGCGCTGACAATGGCCAATAATAAATTGGAGGCGGGACCGGCTATTGCCACCCACATCATATCTTTGGCCGGATTTTTGAAGTAGGCGGCGTTGACCGGCACCGGTTTGGCCCAGCCGATTTTCATGATGATAAAGGCCAGGACCCCGATCGGGTCGAGATGTTTCAGGGGGTTCATGGTCAAGCGGCCGGCATTGCGCGCGGTTGGATCGCCCAGCCGCCAAGCCACATAGCCGTGGGAAAATTCATGAAAGGTAATGGCAAGCAGAAATGGCGGCGCCATAATGGCGATCTGCTGGATAATATTATTGGTCATTTATTTTTCCTTGTTTGGGGGCGACCGCCGGTCCGATACCGGCTGGGCGGGTAATGTCTATGCAAGAAGGTAAGCTCATCTTCGCGGCTGTCAACCTCATTGTCCAGACGAGCGTGGAGAAGTCGATCCAGAATCCGTTGGTATATCGGGCCGGCGGTATAACCCAGCTCTTTCAGATCCGCGCCTTTGAGGCTGGTCTTGACGTGGCGCTGATAGGTGATGAAGTGGGAAATGGCTTTCTTGTTCTTTTCTTTCGCAAAAAATCCCATCAGAAAAATAAGACCTTCCAGGCTTAGCCGGCCCATGAGCCGATACGCCTCGCTGGCCTTCAGGGTTGGTTGCCGTTTCAGGGTGCGGATCAGGCGATTAGCTTGATTATGCTCTTTGGCCAGGATGAGGACGTAGCGCTCAGGTATTTCAAGACGACGGTAGAGCACGGCGAGCTGGCGGCCATTGAGTCGGCAGGTAAGGGCCAGCATGAAGACGATCCATGGTCGGAAAGGCTCATCTTGATAGAGTAGCCGGTACCAGTCCACCGCTTGCTGGGTGCTGGTTATAATCTTTGTCAAGGGCCGGTCGATTTTTAGGGATGGATGCAAGAGTTTCTGGAGCTGGAAATTGCCCAACCGTTTGATGGCCGAGAGCGGCTCCCTTTCGGAGAAGAGAAGTTTTAGCTCGATAAAGGTCCGGTAGCCCAGGCGGGTCTGGGGTTTGGCTTTCGGGCTTTTGGGGGCTTTTTTCGGGTGGCCGCTGTCGGTGATGCTGCCAAATAGATTCATCTTAACGGCGCTTTTTATCAAGCGCTCGGTGTGTTTGCCTATCTTGAACCCCATTCGCTGCTCAAAACGGATGGCCCTGAATATGCGGGTCGGGTCTTCGACGAAACTCAGATTGTGCAGGATCCTGATCTTCCGGTTTTTGAGATCGTTCTGGCAATTAAAGAAATCAAGCAGGGTCCCGAATGTTTCGGGGCCAAGATGGATGGCCATGGCGTTGATGGTGAAGTCGCGGCGGTAGAGATCAAGTTTGATAGAGGATAACTCTACGGTCGGCATGGCCGCCGGATATTCATAATATTCGAGGCGGGCGGTGGCGATGTCGATTTTGAAGCCGTCCGGCAGGATAACGACGGCGGTATTGAACTTTTCATGGGTGCGAATCTGGCCCTGCAGTTTCTTTGCAAGTTTTTCGGCGAATTTGATGCCGTTGCCTTCGATGACGATGTCCAGATCCAGGTTGTGTTTGCGCAACAGGAGGTCGCGGACAAAGCCCCCGACGGCAAAGGCTGTGTAACCGTGCTGTTCGGCCACTTCACCGATGGTGCGGAGTAGAATGATGATGTCCCGGGACAGGTTCTCGATCATCAGATTGTTGAGATTGCGCTGTCTGGCCACGGAGGGGGTCTCTTGCGGATCCAGCAGGTTTTTGGGCAGGTGGGCCGGATCTTTAATCAGCAAGTTGAGTAGATCGGTTCTGGTTATTGCCCCAAGAACCGAGCCTTTCTTAATGATCGGGATGAAGCGCTGCCGATTGCCGATAATTAATTCCTGAATATCGGCCAGGGTTGCGGTCGGCGGCAGGGTGGCAAACTCGGTCGTCATGTATTCACTGACCGGCAACTCGCCCAGCCCGTGATAGATGGCCTTGCCGAGCACCCGCTGTGAGATCAGCCCCAATATTTCTTCGGGACGACGGCCTTCGTCTTTCCTGATAACCGGCAGGACCGTGACGTTGTAGCGGTCAATTATCTGGTGGGCCACTTTGATGCTGACCTCCGGCTGAACCGAGATCACCGGGGATGACATGAGCGTTCCAGCGATACTGGTCGGGATAACGTGCTTGTGGAGGAGATGGATCAGTTTTTCCTCCGCTTCGATCAGGGTCATGTTCTGGACAGTGGCAGAAGCGGCCGAGGCATGGCCGCCGCCGCCAAAATCTATGGCGATCTCGCCGACATTGACCTCCGGGATGCGGCTACGGGCGATGAGATAGGTTTTTTCACCCATACTCGCCAGGGTAAAGAGGCAATCAAGGTTTTCCATGACCATGAAGCGGCGGACGATCAGGGCGAATTCGTCGACGTATTCGGGCAGGTGGATCTTGGCGACCACAATATCGATATCCTGAATCGTGTAGGTGGTGGCCGATCGCATTAAATCGTTCAGGAGGGATACCTGCTGGGTGGTGAGTTCCTGGGAAACGAACTGGGCGACGATGTGCAGGTTTGCGCCTCTGGGCAGCAGCCAGGCTACGGCTTCCAGATCATCCGGCGTCGTCGTGGAAAAGGTGAAGGAGCCGGTATCTTCGTAAATGGCCATGGCCAGGATAGTTGCTTCATCCTGGTCCACTTCGATATTTCTCTCCCGGAAAATTTTAGTGAAGATCGTCGCGGTTGAGCCGACTGGGCGGATGTCTTGGTAGTCGCCCTTGAGGTCACCGGGCAGTTCAGGATGGTGGTCGTAGATATGGACTGATAAACCCTGATTTTTCAAGCATTTTGTAAAGTTACCGATGCGGCTCGGCTGGCGGGTATCGACAAGAATCAGGCGTTTCACCTTGGTCATGTCGATATTTTTCTGACGTTGGAACTGATAAACCCGGGTGGAGTTGGCGAGGAAGTTGCGCAGGTCCTTTTCCTGGGAACCGGCAAAGACCAGTTCTGCATCGGGGTAGAGCTTGTGGGCCGCTATCATTGAGGCCAGACCGTCAAAGTCGGCATTGAGGTGGGTAGTGATGATTTCCATAAATTTTGGGTTATCCCGGTTGGTGCAATGTCATGCGGCTTTATTTGATGGCGTTGGCCGCAGAGCTAATACTGTGAAAAGTGTTCAAAGGGCCTCGCAATTACTACAAGACTTTTTTCTAGAACATCTTGCTTGCACCTCAACTCTTCATTGTAAAGTCTAACATTTAGGGGTGTGAAAACCAACTGCTATAGGTGAGCCAATGTCATTAACTTAAAGCGGCGTATCATTTTGGCTAGTGAAAATATCGCAAGACGAATAAGGATTTTTGAGCCACGGAAGTAAAATAAAGCACACACAAATAAGAATTGCCGTTCGGCGAGAGGTATTTAGCGACTCACCCTCGGGGGTGAAAGCGCTTGTGGATTGATTTGAGGCGGCTGATGTCCACGTGGGTATAGATCTGGGTTGTGGCAATGTCGGAATGACCGAGCATTATCTGGACCGAACGCAGGTCGGCGCCATTTTCGAGGAGATGGGTGGCGAAAGAGTGGCGCAGGGTATGGGGGCTGATTTTCTTGTCGATTCCGGCGCTGAAAACAGTTTGCTGGACGATCTGCCAGAATCGCAGTCTGGTCATGGGCTTGGCTCGGTTGGTGACAAACAGGAAATCACTGCGCTTCTTTTTAAGAATCAGGGGGCGGGCCTGGCGCAGATAGTTTTCCAGGTTGTTGCGGGCTGCTTCACCAAAGGGCACCATTCGTTCTTTGGAGCCTTTACCGAAAATCCGGATATTGCCACCGGTCAGGTTCAGGGCGGCCAGGGGCAGATTGACCAGTTCCGAGACGCGAAGCCCGGAGGCGTAAAGCAGATGCAGCATTGCCTGGTTGCGAAGGTGTAAAGGATCAGAGGTGGCACCACTGCTCAGTAGCTGGGATACTTCGGCCACATCGAGGACCTTGGGCAGGTAGCGGCCCGGTTTCGGCAGATCAATCGTGGCGGTCGGGTCCTCCTTGATGAGGTTCTCGCCGATCAGGAAACGAAAGAACCCGCGCAGGGCCGAAATTCTTCGGGCGTTGGAGCGGGTAGCTATGCCGTGTTGATGGCATGAGGTAAGATAGGCGCGAAT
>DAOVJK010000116.1 GCA_030673265.1 Pseudomonadota bacterium
AAAATCATCCGGCATCCCGGTGTCAAAGGTCATCTTTTTGCCGCTAAAGGGGTGGATGAAGGAAATGGAGCGGGCATGGAGGGCGAGCCGTTTCGAAAAATGATCACCGTTCCCATATTTCCGGTCCCCGGCGACGGGATGGCCCTTTTCCGCGAAGTGCACCCGGATCTGGTGCTTACGACCAGTGAGGAGATGAATTTCCACCAAGCTGAACCCTTTGGTCTCTTGCAACACTTTATAGGCGGTGCGGGCAAGCTTACCCTTGGTGGGGTCAAGGGTCGAATAGACCTTCTGGGCTTTATTCTCGGTCAGATAGGAGGAGATTTCTCCCTCTTTAGCCACCAGTCGGCCATGGACAATGGCCAGGTAGTGTTTTTCGGTCTGCTGCCAATTCTTCTGCAGGAATTTCTTGGCCTGTTCGCTTTTGGCAAAAATCAGGATCCCGGAGGTGTCCTGATCCAGGCGATGGACCACATAAACCCGGTTGGGTGATTTCGGATTACCCTTGCGGACATAATCATTGAGTAGATAGTGGGCCGTTCTAAATTTTTCCCGATCAGTGCCGATGGTCAGCAGTCCGACCGACTTCACCACCACGATGAGATCCCTGTCCTCATGCAGAATGGACAGTCCCCTCGGCTGATGCTTCTTGGCCCGGCCTTGGCCTTTTGAGAGTATTATCCAAGTTGCTCCTGCCCTGCCCCAGAGGGGATTGCTTGTTTTTTAAGCTCCAGGCGGTCATACATTTCAAGCATCTTGAGATAGTCACCGTGCAAGGTAGTTTTCACCAGATACTCTTCACCTCTGACGATGCGTAAGGCTTTTTCGACTCTTTCACGGCCGAAGATATTAAATAGGGCCGCTTCATATTCTGCCCAGGCCAACTTTCCTTGGTCCAGGCGGAGCAATTCCGCGACGATATGCCCCAGCTTATTACTCCCCTCTTCCAAGGCGGCCAGAGCCGCCTCGCGGTTACCAAGACAGAGATGCATCTGGGCTTTGAATTCCAGCATGGTAAAACTGTTCTCGAAAATAACCCCAATATATCTGGCCACATCAAGCGAATCATCCAGAGAATCGATCTCTGCGAGGATTTCCTCCGGATCATAATCCCCAAAGTGCAAGACCATCTTACGGATTAATTTGCCGCGGTTTCTATTATTATAGATCAAATCATCGATCGGGTAGACTTCAGAAACGCCGGGCACGACCATCTGGCAAGAATAAAAACCCAGATAGCCATATTCACGGAGATACATCTCCTTACCCATGTTATCGAGGATCCCGGTCAGATAGTCGAATTCTGCTTGGCAGCCCACGCCCTGATAGCTCCACGAGGCATATTCAAAACTCTTCGCCGCACTTAAAAAGCCAAATCCTAACCTCCCATCAGAGTTAATGAAATGGGACTCAAGGTTAAAACTGTCCGAGACAAAGCTCATATCAAAGGTCGGAACTTCAAAGCCATCCAGATCTGCCAGGCCGCGACCTTGCATCAATTCCGTCATCGTCCGCTCAAGCGCAACTTCTAAAATGGGATGCGCCCCAAAGGAGACAAAAAGAGATGAGGTCTTGGGATTAATCAATGAAATAGCAGTCACGGGGTATTTCCCCCCTAACGAGGCATCAAGAACCTCGACGATGTACCCTAACTTCCGTAAGGCCTGGACATCACTATGCAATCGGCCAAAGGATTGGACAATTTCAGCGGGGAATGCAGGCAGAGCATAGCCGTTTTTGATGATCTCAATTTTGGCATAACGTTCGAAAATCTCACTTAGCGCCTGCACCTGGGCCTCCTGGGGCGTGTTACCGGTGGCCAGACCATTACTGAGGTAGAGATTACTCAAAATATTAAGCGGAATATAGACCTTATCCCCACTCGATTGTTTCATAAAAGGCAGGGCAACGATCTTATCCTCATAATCACTGTTGTAGTCAACCAGGTCTCCGGCAGTGAGCTCGCCATCGGGATCATAAAACAAGCGGAGTTCGTCATTTAGATATGCCCCGTCGAAGGCAACGGCAACTTCATCCGGATAATATTTTCGCTTGGGCAGGTGGAAGTCTATGAAAAAATTATTGGTCTGCAACCGTTCAATATACTCCCCTAAAGCACTGGCCATCGAAGCATTCGAGACAATCCCTTTGCCGTTGGCATAGATATGATTCGGCGCTTCAACCGAAGCGAGATTGACCGAGTAACAATGCGCCAGGGGATGCTTTTCATGGGAAAAAGTTGTTTCGCAGCCAACTTCTGCTAAAACCGCTGCCATTTTTGCAATGGACTCTGCCAACGGCGCATCTTTAGATAAAAAATTCATCTCTTCCTTTCTTTTTTTTAGAGGGCCTAAAGTGATCTAGAGTTTTAAGCCCCTTTAATCGCTAAAGCATGATGAAGCCTTAAGCTCTGGCTGATATTTGACCAGAAAAGCCCCGCAACCTTAGGCCCTGCAGCTCTGGATAAGCCCAATAAAGCACTGGCGAAAATCGCCGCTTAATCTTACCAATTTCCACCTGGGCAGAGCATAAAAATATGGGCCGGGGTCTGGCTTGACTATTGGCCATTATCGTCTGACCAATCCCCCATTTGTCAAGCCTGCCCCGAACCATTTGCTTGATCCTGTTCGAATAAGGGGGCAAGTCTCAGTTTGACCTTTATTCGCTGGATATTGGCAAAGTAGAGGCAAACGGTGCCCCCCCTTGGTAGGGGTTGGCCCAGACCACGGCCAGGCCAGACTACTCTGCCCTTCGACCCTTAAAAAACAGCTTTGGTTCGCGGCTGGCCGGTTCCTGGTCAAAAACAGCACTATTCAACTGAGTCATTTTTTCATCCAGGGTCTGCTCAATTAACTTGATGATCCGGCTGTCCTCACTGGTGGCAAAGGTAATGGCTTCACCGGTGTGATCGGCCCGACCGGTCCGGCCAATCCGGTGGGTATACGCTTCGACCGTATCCGGCACATCATAATTGATTACATGGGAAATCCCGGAGACATCAATGCCCCGGGCGGCAATATCGGTAGCAACCAGGATCTGGTATTGGCCATTACGAAAACCGGTCATGGCCTCCTGCCTTTTACTCTGGGCCATATTGCCCTGGAGGGCTACGGCCCGATAGCCGACTTTCTCAAGTTTAACCGCCAGCTTTTTAGCGGTATATTTAGTCCTGGTAAAAACCAGGGCCGAACTGATCTTGGTTTCCTTAATGATCTTTTTGAGCAGCTGGAGCTTGTTGTTTTTTTCCACCCGGTAGAGTTTATGGGAAACCAGTTCGAGTGGTTGGCAATGATTGATCTGGACCAGGGCCGGATCTTTAAGGATACTGTCGGCCAGATGTCTGATCTCATCGGCCATGGTGGCCGAGAACAGCAAATTTTGCCGTTCCTGGGGCAGGTAAGTCAGCAGTTTGCGGATCGCCGGCATAAACCCCATATCAAACATCATATCCGCTTCATCCAGCACCAGGATTTCAACCCCGGAGAGATCGAGCTCACCCGTGGCCAGGTGGTCGAGGAGGCGGCCGGGACAGGCAACCACAATCTCGATTCCCGTTTTGAAAATCTTGATCTGATTGTACTTGCTTACCCCGCCATAGACCGAAACACACTGCAAACCGGTATTGCGACCCATGGCGCTGATATTGTCATGGATCTGTTCGGCCAGCTCTCTGGTCGGGGCGACGATCAGGGCCCGGACCTGACGCTGAGGGCCTTCCAGCAGTTTCTGGAGAATCGGCAGGACAAAGGCGGCCGTTTTACCGGTGCCGGTCTGGGCCAGCCCCATAATATCACGCCCTTTAAGGATCTCAGGGATAGCCTGCTCCTGAATGGGGGTCGGGGTTTCGTAGCCACAGGCCTCAATACCGCCAACTATCTTTTGATCAAACTCAAACTTTTTAAAACTCATTTGCTTTTCTCTCTTATGACAATGGCCTGGGCTGACAAGGCCTGTTTTTAGCAATGATTACCTTTGATTTCAGACAGTTAGCCCGTATATTTCACAAGTCGAGACGCCGAAGAGACAAAGTGTAGAGTGTCCCGCTATACTTTAGTATGCGGAACGCCCTACACTGCAGGTTCTGTTCAATACCCCCTTGAGGGGTGCTATTCGGATGGGTCGGCTTGCACCCCTCTGCGGTGGTATTAAACAGAATCCGAAGGGCGAGTCGTTTAAAAAGACATTCCACTTAATCCTTTGGGACAAACTGTAACTTGTGGTTTGAGCTGCAAGCAATGTTTAACTACGTAACAACAGACATATATATGGTTTTCAAAAAATACTCGTGAAATATGCGGGTTAGCGTGGCCCGACCCCAGCCCCAGGTCCCCGGCAAAGATCCTTCCATCGCATGGGTTACCAGTCAATGGGGGAATAATCTTTTAAAAATTTACCAATCCAGTGTTTTCCCGTCAAAATGCCATGAAAAAACGGATCACAGACCCGAGCCGCGCCATCGACTATGTCCAGAGGCGGCTGGAAATCATGGCACTCTTGCTTATGCTTAGCCAGGATGGCTGGGTCTTCATCCGTAACCCAGCCGGTATCAACGGCATTCATGTAAATTCCGTACTCAGCCAGATCTTTAGCCGCGGTGTGGGTAAGCATGTTCAGTGAGGCCTTGGCCATATTGGTATGGGGGTGGCGGCTACCTTTTTTAAACCGCATGAATTTGCCTTCCATGGCTGAAACATTGACAATGTGTTTTTTGCCGGTGAAGTCACATTTCATGAGAGCCACCAGACGATTACACAAAACAAAGGGGGCCACAGAATTAACAAGTTGAATTTCCAACATTTCCGAAGTTTGAATTTCTCCCAGTTTCAACCGCCAGGAATTCGTTTTCCGGAGATCGACCTGCTGGAGATCGGCATCCAGTTTTTCGGCGGGAAAAACTTCTGGTACATCCAGGGAATGATCATAGGAATATGGTATCTGGGACAACTGGGCAGACATCCGCAACCCAACCCCGGGGGCAGTACCGTTCCAGGTCACGGGCAAGGCTTTTTCGGTACCCACGTTCTCGGTCTGAGCGTATGCAAGTTGCGAGACACAGGTCTGATACAGCCCCAGAAGGCTCTGGGCCTTGGGGGGCAATTGGGCCACCTCTCTTGTTTCATTCGCCATAAGATGGGCATAAAACCCTGGTGGTCGCCGCACCGTCTGGGCCGCATTATTTATGAGAATATCCAGGCGCTGGTATCTCTCGGTAATATAATCGCAAAAAAGTTCGACACTGGGCGTATGCCGCAAGTCCAGCCCATAGATCTGGAGCCGGTGGCCCCAATCAGAAAAATCCGGTTCCTTAGAAAACCGCAAGGCTGAATCATTGGGAAAGCGAGTGGTAGCAATCACTTGGGCCCCTGCCTTTAACATCATTAAAGTGGCCTGGTAGCCGATCTTGAGCCGGGAGCCGGTAATCAGAGCCACCTGCCCTTTTAAAGAAGCGGTCTGGAAGCGCTTTTGGTAATTGAGTTCTGCGCATGCCATGCACATGGTATCGTAATAATGATGGAGTTTGGTAAATTCTGTTTTGCACACATAGCAATTACGTGGTGTTTCCAAGCTTTGCTCGCTATCTGCATGGCCATCTTCTTTGCCAGGAAGCGAAATCTGTTGGGGTGCGGTAAAAACCGCAGCTTCCCTGGCCCTTCTGATCCCGGTGGCCGCCCGCAACCGGCGCCCTTTTTCGACAATAGCACTCCGCTTTTGCCGTTTTTTCTCCTTTTTCCGCTTCTTAATTTCCTCAGGGTCAGGCCGGGAAATTTTTCCAGCAGCAGTAATCAAAGCAATGCGCTGAGGTTCCGGCAAGTGCTCAAGAATTTCGAACCGATCGGCAATTTTTTCTAAAAGAGCCAGGCAGCCGATCAGGGCTTCGATAGTCTCCTGTTTATCACTGCTTTTTGTCTCAGTATCAATGGTATTCACGGTTTTATATCCTTACTCCGGTCCCGGCCAAAAAGTCAGCCTGGGCCGGTCTCATCTTCTTTTTTTCACTATTGAGAATAATAGTGATATGGGCGAAGCAACCTACCTTAATTTAATCTTCCTGTAATTGTTTCTTGTGCGGGGTGGATATTTTCTCTTCAATTCCGATCACCCTGAAAAAAGGAAAGGCAAGGTTGGGATAGCTCACCACGCCCCCAAAGCAAAGGTTTATGAAGGGGCCAATCTTCTATCTTTGTGTTTTTGCCCCTAAAAACGTCATTATAGCCCCTAAAAAGTCCTGTTTTAGCAATGATTACATATGATTCCAGACAGTTAGCGTGGCCCGACCCAACGACTCCATACGGGGACTTGCACCCCTTACTCTTTGCCGGCTTTTACCGGCGCTTTCAGCCTGACCCGATCTTCGGGCTCCTTAAAGATATCAAAACAGTTTACCGGTCATGTTGTGCTTTACAATAAGGGCCCGGAACATCTCGACGAGCCCACGGGTTATGGTGTAGATGAATTCAATATTGAGATTATCCGGGGCGGTAGAATCAAAATAGATACTTAGTTTTGAGGCAAAATCATCCTCTGCCAGCCAATAATTGATGACCATCGGCAGTTTTGGCAGGGGGTGGATCAGCAGGGAATAGTCGGTGTCAATCCCGCCGGTAATCTCTTTGGCGCCAAAAAGATCCATCAGTTCAAAAAAGAGCTCGGTATGTCCATCAACCAGTTGTCTCATATCCTCTTCGCAGCGATGACTGAAAAAGCGGCTCCAGTCGGCACTCCCCTGCAGTTGTTTGAAAGGCAGCCAGTTCTCACAGATTGTTTTTCCCTGACCATGGATGACGTAGCTGAGAATCGGGCCATGAATCCATATATTCGTATGACAAACTGAGTTCAATTCGCCGTAACTATCAATGATAAAATCTCTACCCAGGCAATTGATGGCGACGGTGTCACCGTTGGCCACCGCGCCAAGTTTTTCGGCAACCGAAGCAAGATCGATTTTTTCCACTTCCTGCTTCAGACCAGTTAGTTGGTCCGCCATCTCACCCTCGAAGTTTTTTCGAGGTACTGTTTCTCCGATGATGCTTTGAATTGTTTGGTCATCAAGATCCGGACAGTCGGTAATTTTCTTCTGGCCCTGGATTACTGCCGCAGCAAAGGCCAGGCATGAGGGAAGCAGACACTTCCGGCAGTTTGATTTATTGAGCAGTTTATAAATTTCCAACGGGGTATTCAGTGCAGACATGACACCATCTCCTGTAAATGTTCATGGGATGGTGATCAGAAAATCATTAATCTTAAAAAATGAAATCGCCTGTTTGGGGGATACGGTCGTTTTTTTATCAGATTTTTATCGGATCAGAGGACGTTATTGAGGGAGGCCCAAACCGCAGCCGTAGCCCGGTCATTCACCCCAAGCTTGTCGTAGATATGGGTGACATGGCTCTTGACTGTGTGCTGGCTGATCGAAAGAGTTGCTGCAATTTCAGGATTGGAAGAACCGCTTGCCAAAAGTCGAAGAACCTCCACTTCCCGCTCGGTGAGCAGATCCCCCGGCCCAGACAGATT
This sequence comes from Pseudomonadota bacterium, assembly GCA_030673265.1. GTDB lineage: Bacteria > Desulfobacterota > Desulfobulbia > Desulfobulbales > JAGXFP01 > JAGXFP01. The sequence continues at coordinate 7,513 of DAOVJK010000116.1, forward strand.
ATTCTGCTCTTTACTGATGTTCAATTCAACCGTCGAGGCAAGATTGCCGTCCCGATCAAAGATCGGATAAACAGCCTTTTGGGCTATGGGTTTTGAAAAATCAGGACATTCGCTGGTAGTAGCCTGGCCTTTACTTAAAAATGCGGCAAAGGCAAGACAACTTTCCTGGCCGCATTTTCTACAATTTGTTTTGGGAAGGAGTTGGTAGATATCAATTGGTGATAAACGGCCAATTGTTTCGTAGTCCGGTTGAATCGTCTCCTGCTTTTCATACACTTCATTGAGATACTCCAGTAAACGGTCACCGAAAAGGTATACGGAATCTTCATCGGGAAAGGCTGCGGCAATGATCTCGGAGGAATATAAGGTACAGAGAATCTCCTCGAAAACAAATTGGATGCGGTCCGGGTTCGAGGAGTATTTTGCTTCAGGGCGAGTGGCATTCAGATATGGGAAAAGAGGACGGAGATCCTGCACAACCTCAAATCGGGCCCCCATTCTAGGCCCAACAATGTTCATTATCCCGAACCTGTTTACTGATATGTTTTTATAACCGGCCAGAAATCCCATTCGCTCCCCATCATGCAAAATGCTAAAGTGAGTGTAACTAATTTTATTACACCGGAAAGGGATTTAAGACAACTTTGCGCCAAAGTTCAGAGCCATTTTTCGGGTTAGGAAAGGGGGGCCAATCTTCTATCTTTGTGTTTTTGCCCCTAAAAACGTCATTATAACCCCTGAAAAGGCCTGTTTTCAGCAATGATTATATATGATTTCAGACAGTTAGCGTGGTCCGACCCCAGCGAACCAAAAATGATTCCGTATTTCCCAATAGGTACGGATTCCGCCTATCCCAATAGGTACGGATTCCGCCTATTCCTCAATTCAAGGTCTTGGCAAAATCGGGAAAACCAAACAAAATTTAAGATCAAAAATATCTAGTATTGACAAGAGATGATCTCTCTGATTCATTGTCAGGAAAGACAATGCGTATGATAGGGGTGAAAAAACAATCGTGCCACATAATCGAATTTTAACTCTGTTAAGGTGCTGACCAGGAATAAGTCCAAAGTGATAGGTCGCTTTCCACCTATTCCAATAGGTTAGTCTTCCGCAGAATATCTGTTA
>DAOVJK010000082.1 GCA_030673265.1 Pseudomonadota bacterium
ATGCCCTGATCAACTACCTGACCGGGCTCGGCTACCCGGACGGCGCCGATTTCAACCGTTACTGGAGTGGGGCCGAACATGTAAGCGCCAAAGACATCCTGAAGCCCCACGCCATCTTCTGGCCGACCATGCTCAAATCGATGGGTCTTGAACCATACCGAAAACTGCATGTCCATGGCTACTGGAACATCAACGCAGCCAAGATGTCCAAATCCATCGGCAACGTGGTCCGCCCGGCCGATCTGGTCAATGAATACGGTGTTGATTCGGTCCGTTATTTCCTCTTGCGGGAGATGTCGTTCGGGCTGGATTCCTCGTTCAGTTACGACTCTGTGATAAACCGGCAAAACTCCGACCTGGCTAACGATCTTGGCAATCTGTTCAGCCGCTCCCTGACCATGGTTAAAAATTTCTGCGCCAGCAAGGTTCCAACCCCGGGCGCTGTTCAGGATAGCGACCGCGAACTGGCCGACGCCGCCACCACAATGGTCACCGAATACACGAAACAGATGGAGAATTTTGCCTTTAACCGGGCCTTACAGGAAGTCTGGAAGGTGATCGGAATGGCCAATCGCTACATTGTTACTAATGCGCCCTGGGAACTGGCCAAGGATTCCGCCAAACAGGCACAACTTGACACCGTGCTCTACACCCTGCTTGAGACGTTACGGCTGATCACCTTGACCATGCACCCGATCATGCCGACCACCGCTGCCAAAATGGCCGCCGCTCTGGGGCTGGAATCACCACCGAACCTCGCCAGCCAAGCGCAATGGGGTCTCTTGACTGCAGGCCGAGCCATAACCCCGGGGCCCGCCCTGTTCCCCCGCCTTAAAAAGAAAGAGACACCGACCGACCCTGACGCGAAGCAACCCAAAAAAAGTGCAAAAAAAGCCCAAAAAGCCAGCAAGGACTCTCAAGACGCAGATGTCGGCCTGATCAGCTTTGACCAGTTCAAGGAAGTTGACCTGCGAGTCGCCGAAATAACCGGCGCCGAAAAAATCAAGAAATCAGACCGTCTGCTCAAGTTAACCGTAAATGCCCCGGAAGAGAGAACCATCGTGGCCGGCATCGCCGACTTTTACGCACCAGAGGAATTAATCGGCAAGCAGGTGCTAATTGCCGCTAACCTGAAACCGACCAAGCTAATGGGCGTCACTTCCCACGGCATGGTTCTAGCCGCCAAGAACGGCGACACCCTGGTTCTTTCCACAGTCAGCGGCCCAGTCAAAGCTGGCAGCAAGGTGGCGTAATCGTCAGGCAAACACCCCTGCACAAGAAGAGTCAGATCTAATAATATTTAATAATTACTGACTGGCTGGCAATTTACCGAAATTTTGTTTTCTTGCCTAAGCCGTTGTTTTTTAATAGATTATTAATTAAAAGACTTTGTAATTAAAATAACCTTCAGGAGATTTTTAAAAATCCATGTTCGTTTTCAGCAATTTTATCAGTGCTATGGCCACTCTGATTGACCTGATTTTAGGCGCTTATATCTGGATCATTATCGGCCGGGCCATTGTCTCGTGGGTTAGCGCCGATCCCTACAATCCTATTGTCCGCTTTGTCTACGAAGTAACCGAACCACTGCTGGCCAGGATACGCAAAGTGGTGCCAACCTTGGGCGGTGGCATTGATTTTTCACCAATGATTCTGATCGTTGCCATAATGTTCCTGAGAAGTTTTATCGTGCCGACCCTGCAACAGCTTGCCCGTTCAATCGGATAAGGCATGATCTGTCATAAAGAGGAGTAAGTAGTATGACGATTACCCCACAAGACATCCAGTCCAAACAATTCCACGTCCGCATGCGCGGTTTCGACATGGACGAAGTTGATAAATTCCTGGAAAAAGTTGCGGAAGAGCTCCTGGTCGTCTCCTTGGAGAACAAGCAGATCCTGGAAAAGATCGAAACCATGGAGAAGGAATTAGCCAACTACAGGAACAAGGAACAGGCCTTCCAGAGTGCCATTTTGTCAGCCCAGAGAATAAGTGACGAAATGCAGTCCCAAAGTCGGCAGGAATCTGACGAGTTGGTAATGAACGCCAAGAAAGAGGCTGAGGAACTGGAATCTGGAATTCGCCAGGAGGTTGACGAGCTTCTCGAGAAGTCCCGGCAGGAAGCGGCAGACCTCAGAGTCAACGCCGAGACTGAAGCTCAGCAAATTTTAGAAGATTCCCAGAAAGAGCACCACGAGTTGACCAACAATATCAATCATCTGATCGAGATCAAAGGCCGAGTCATGACTGACATGCGCCAACTTCTCAATAACTATCTGGACCATATCGACGAGGCCATCCCAAGTGCTCTTAACGCTCTTGAGCCGTTGCCCCAGATAGAAGAATTCAACCCAGCAACCCAGGAAGAAGAACCTATTACCCTCGTTGCATCCGAAGATATTGCCGATCACGACCTGGAAGATCTCTATGAAAAAATCGAGCTGCCGGAACAAACCGACCAGGTCTCGCTTGATGACCCGGACCAGCCCGTCACTCTCGACCTTACCGACATTGAGCCTTTGGAGATTGACGATGACGGGAATCTGGCCCCCTCCATCCCCATTACCGATTTGGAAGGAGAAGAAGAGATGCTGTTTTCCTTCGAGGATCCCTTGGACGAGTTGGAGCCGTCCGTCTCCATAAGCGAAGACGACAAACCAGGCTGAGCCCTGGTCCTCGCCCTTCAGAAGCCATTTCTACTTGCCATGCCATATCTGACCAGCAGAAAAAGCCAGCAGGTAATTCTTGATCTTTATGTCCAGCCTAAATCATCCCGCACCCGGGTAGTCGGCCTGCATGATGGCTCGATCAAGTTGACCATCACCGCCCCTCCAGTCGAAGGCAAGGCTAATGACCAGGTAACAGCCTTCATTGCCAAACTCTTCAAAATCCCTAAATCTGCGCTCACTTTGCTGAGCGGTCACCAGGGACGCCACAAAAAGCTCGCCGTTACCGGCATCACCAAGGAAGAGATTAAGAGAATCCTCGCCCCCCTTCTTTGATGGCGTCGTAGCACATTTTGCATGGCTATCCCGATATTTCCATGCACTTTGGTTGCTTTTCTCGACGCCACCTTCTTTAATCTACAGGATACAGCTAACCCGCATATTTCATGAGTATTTTAAAAAGTCATTTTAACTGGTTGTACTTGTGTGTTAAACCTTTGGTTTTCTGTAGAATATCAAGGTCACAGTTTGTACCAAATGAAATACATGGTTTGTTTTTCAGATAGCGCAGACTTCGAAATTACTCACCCTGCGGGCCAGCCGATATATCCGTATAGTCTGCTGTATAAGGCTTTCAGCATACTAAAGTATAGCTGAAAACATCATACTTTGCCTATCGAGCGTTTCGCAATCGGGCATCTCGACTGGTGAAATATGCGGGCTAACCATTTGACCGCATTGACTTTTCCTGTTTTTAAGTTAGTATCTGTTTAGTCACTTCCATCCACCTTCAAACCAGAACAAATATGTAATGGCGCCAATCAGGATCGGCATTCTGTCCGACACCCATCTTTCCCAACCATCTGAGCTCTTCAAAGCTCATGTCGAGACGTGCTTTGCTGATGTTTCCGTAATTTTCCATGCTGGCGACCTTACCAATGGCGCCATCCTCAGTGCTTTTCACGGTAAGGAGCTGTATGCCGTCCACGGCAACATGTGTGACACATCATCCCGCAGCCAGTTTCCAGCCGTGCGTAAAATCACTATCAACAACTTCACAGTAATTCTTACCCATGGCTATGGCTACGGCTACCACGACATTGAAGACCGTCTCTTCAGCGAATTCGCCGAAGCCGACTGCATAGTTTACGGTCACACCCATAAAGCCGTCTGCCACCGGCTCGGCCACATCCTGTTCATCAACCCCGGCAGTTTCGGTAGTTCCGGGACCTACGCCATTTTAGAGATTGACAGTGAGCTCCGTGGCCAGATCAAGCAAGTCCCGGAGTTACCATGAAGAACCTCTGGGCGCCATGGCGCATGTCATATGTTCTTGGTAATGAGGAAAAATCCGAGGGCTGCATATTTGACGCAAGCCAGGACCAATTACATGACCGCGAGAAACTTATTCTCTGCCGGGATCATTTTACCGTAGTTCTGCTGAACCGTTTTCCATACAGTAACGGTCATCTGCTGGTCGCACCGGCCCGGCATCTGGCCGACTTGGCAGATCTCGACGATAACGAGGCTAACCAGCTGATGACGATGGTCAGAAAAAGTACGGCAATCCTCAAATGCAAGCTGCAACCGGACGGTTTTAATATTGGTCTGAACCTTGGTGCCACTGCGGGGGCCGGACTGGCCGACCATCTCCACTTCCACATCGTGCCCAGATGGAACGGAGATCATAATTTCATGACTACCGTCGGAGAAATTCGTACCGTACCGGAGCATATCGATCAAACCTTTGCACGCTTGCTTAACGATTTCCAAGCTCTTATTAAACCGGCAGAGAAGTAACATAATTATCATGAGCAAACCCCCTAAATTAACGCCAATGCTCCAGCAGTATCTGGCAATCAAAGAACAGCATCAGGATGCCATCCTCTTCTACCGGTTGGGTGACTTCTATGAGATGTTCTTCGATGACGCCAAGATTGCCTCGAAGGTCCTGGGCATCACCCTGACTTCCAGAAACAACAAAGACAAAGAAGAAAATCGAATCCCTCTGTGCGGTATCCCGCACCACGCCGCCGCCAACTACCTCGCCAAACTGGTTAATGCCGGGCACCGGGTGGCGGTCTGTGAACAGGTCGAAGATCCCAAACTGGCCACCGGCGTCGTCAAACGTGAGGTGGTGCGGGTTGTTACCCCCGGTCTGGTCACCGAAGAGCAGGTCCTGGATGATAAAAGTAACCGCTATCTGGCTGCCGTCTGTCAGGTGCGCAAGGTGTGGGGCTTAAGCTTTCTCGACCTTTCAACCGGCGAGTTTCTCGTTGCAGAACGCGAGGAGAGAGAGGAATTGATCGACGAGCTTAATCGAATGATGCCCGCCGAGCTTCTGATCGAACCGGAGGACCACGCCAGCCTGCCCGACAACCTGGGCCTGCTCCCCTCCATTTGCATAACCAGGCGGGCCGATGGTTTCTTCCAGGAGGAGACGGGCCGGGAAAGATTGCTCGAACATTTCCAGACCGCCAATCTGGCCGGATTCGGTTGTGACCATCTCATCGCCGGGCTTACCGCGGCCGGCGGGCTGCTCCAGTATCTCAATGACACCCAGAAAACCGACCTCAGCCACATCGAGAGACTGTCGCCCCTCTTCATCGATGATGTCCTGATGGTCGATGATTCCTCCCGGCGGAACCTTGAACTGACCCAGACCCTGATCGGCGGCCAAAGGGAGGGCTCGCTGCTCCATTGCCTGGACCGGACCTGCACCCCGATGGGCGCTCGCTTACTGAAGCGCAACCTGCTTTTCCCTCTGCAAAATATTGCAACGATCAACCATCGTCTCGACACCATTGAGCAACTGGTCAGGCATCATGGTTACTGTGTGGAACTGCGTGAGATGCTGGACAGCGTTTATGATCTTGAACGCCTCAACAGCCGGATCGTTTTAGGCAGCGGCAACGGTCGGGACTTAAAGGCGCTAAAATACTCTCTAAACCAATTACCCGCCTTGAAGACGACGGCCGATGCCGCCTCCATAATGGCGGAGGAATGCTCTGAACTCGATGACCTGGCCGATATCCGGCAATTGCTCGAAAAAACTATCCGGGAAGACGCACCGATAACTCTGCGGGAAGGCGGTTTAATCAGGGAAGGCTACAACGATGAGCTTGACGAACTGGTGACGCTCCTGACCCAGGGCAAGAACCTTATCCTCGACCTGGAAAACCGGGAAAAAGAAAAAACCGGCATCAACAACCTCAAGATCGGCTTCAATAAGGTCTTTGGTTATTATCTGGAAGTAACCAAGGCCAGACAGAGTGATGTCCCCGACTATTTCATCCGCAAACAGACTCTGGTCAATGCCGAGCGCTTTATCACTCCGGAACTCAAGGAATTCGAGGAAAAGGTGCTCGGCGCTCAGGACAAACGCCTTGATCTTGAATATCAACTGTTCTGTGAGATCAGAGCGAAAGTAGCCGGCCAGAATTCAAGAATTCTCCGGGCGGCTTCATATGTCGCAGAACTGGATTTCTTCTGCTGCCTCGCTGAAGTGGCCCGGCGTAACCATTATGTCCGACCGATGGTTGACGATTCAGAAGAGATAACTATTACCGAGGGGCGCCATCCCGTTATTGAGCAGGCTCTGCCGACTGGCCGCTTTGTCCCCAATGATGTCCATCTTGACCAGAGTAGTGAAGAGGTCCTGATCATCACCGGCCCGAATATGGCCGGCAAATCAACAGTCCTCAGACAGACCGCCCTGATCGTCCTCATGGCCCAGATGGGCAGTATGGTGCCGGCCGCTGAGGCCCGGATTGGGGTGGTCGACCGGATCTTCACCCGGGTCGGGGCCATGGATGACCTGCGCAAGGCCCAATCGACTTTTATGGTCGAGATGAATGAGACCGCTAATATCCTCAACAACGCCACGGAACGAAGTCTGGTAATTCTTGATGAGATCGGCCGCGGCACCAGCACCTTCGACGGTCTCTCCATCGCCTGGGCCGTGACCGAGGATCTGGTCAACAAGAACGGCAAAGGCGTCAAGACCATCTTCGCCACCCATTACCACGAACTGACGGAACTGGCCATGACCTACGACCGGGTCAAAAATTATAATATTGCGGTTCGTGAATGGAACGACACCATTGTCTTTCTCCACAAACTGCTGCCAGGCGGTACAAACCGCAGTTACGGCATCCAGGTCGCAGCCTTGGCCGGAGTGCCTCCACAGGTCGTCGCCAGAGCCCATGAGATTCTCCGTAATATTGAAAATGGCGAACTAAACCAGCATGGTGAACCGAGAATCGCCGGCAAACGCACTGCGGAGTCCGCTCATCCCAGCCAGCTCGGCCTGTTCTCCCCCGACCCTCATCCAGTGCGGCGGAAACTTGACGAATTGCAACCGGACAGCCTGACTCCGCTTGATGCCCTGGCTGTGCTTTATGAGTTAAAAGTATTGAACGAGAATAATTAATCGGCTATATCAGCTGAGGACATAGAAAACAACATGATGAGTTATCCGCAGAAACATACAATGTTCTCCTTAAGACGGTTCGCCGCCGGTCTGGTCGCCCTGTGTCTCCTGATTACGCCGCTATCGGCCAAATCAGCCATTAACAGGACCGATCCGACCAACCAATATTATCAGGCCAAGAAATACAACCAGAAACTATCAAACAACAAAACCCTGGCCGCTGAACGGCAAAACTGGCTTGCTGCTGTAACAAAATTCCGAAATATTTACCGGGCTGATCCAGCCCACCAGTTAGCGCCTTCTGCTCTTTTCATGATGGCCCGGCTCTATCGTAGGATGTACGGCCAGTTCAATAACCCGATGGATCTCGGTGAGTCAATCGCCTACTACGAAGACATCGTTTCCCTCTACTCGAAAAACAGCTTGGCCGATGATGCGCTACTTGCCATCGCCAATATCTATCTGGACGACCGACAAAATCGCAAAAAGGCGGCACGATATTTCAAACGATTGCTCAGGATGTATCCCGATGGTGACATGGTGCCGGCCGCCACTGTTGCGCTGGACAAACTAACCGGAGCCTCCAAACAAAACTCTCCCGTCCTCTTGGCCAGCAGTAAAAAAACCAGAATCACCAGAAAAGATCCCGTAACAGTCCCCCCCGCCAGCACGACCAGCGAGGCCTCGCTGAAACCATTGAGATACTGGTCGAGCAACAGCTATACCAGGGTGGTCATTGAAACTTCCACCCCGGTAAAATACCGGGAAAATCTTCTGAAGAAAACCGCCAATGCCCCCCGGCGACTCTATATCGACCTGGAAAATTGCCGGATTGCCCCGGAACTGCAAGCCCCGATACCGATCAACGACGGTCTCCTGAAAAGAGTAAGAAGCGGTCAACACTCGCCCGGTATAACCAGGGTGGTCCTGGATACCGTCTCCCTGTCGGACTACAAGATATTCAGCCTGCAGAATCCCTTCCGGATCGTTATTGACCTCAAAGGTCAAAAAGAGGCCGAGGCTCCGGAAGCCCCCGCCCCGCAAGCCCATAAAGCCCCGCTCAGAGCCAGTGCCAAAGTTGCAGTTAACGCTAGCGTCGAAGATACAAACAGAGTGCCACCGTCATTGGCCCAGCAACTTGGTCTGGGTATCAAACGGATTATTCTGGATCCAGGTCACGGCGGCAAAGACTCCGGCGCCGTGGGTAAAAACGGGCTGATGGAGAAGGATATTGTCCTGAAGATAGCCAAGCAGCTCTCCCGGAAATTAAAAGAAAGACTTGGCGTTGAAGTAATCATGACCAGAGACCGTGATGTCTTCATCCCCTTGGAGGAACGCACCGCCATCGCGAACAGCAAGGAAGGCGACCTTTTCATCTCCATCCATGTTAACGCCGCCCCCACCAAAAGGGCCCGAGGCATAGAAACCTACATTCTGGCCCAGGCCCGGAGCAAGAACGCCATGGCCTTGGCGGCCCGGGAAAACTCCACCACCACCAGCAAGATGAGTGACCTGCAGTCCATACTTCTCGATCTCATCCAGAACAGCAAAAAAAGCGAGTCCATAAAGTTGGCCGAATACGTCCAGGACAATATGATCGACGGGCTCCGTCCCAAATACAAGGTGAAAAATCTCGGGGTTAAAACTGCACCATTCATCGTCCTGATCGGTGCCGAGATGCCGGCAATCCTGACGGAAATCGCCTTCATCAGCAATCCGACTGAAGCAAAGTGGCTAAGGTCCAACGACTACCTGGATCGGATTTCTGATCACTTGGTTGCTGGAATATCCAATTATGCCAGTGAACTTAACCTTGCCTACCTTAGCCCCATGTATTGAAGTAGTAACTATTCAGCGTACCAACCGGAAGCAGGCCTCTGCACTCAAAACAAAAAAATGCTATTACATGCAGGGCCTTTTCTGACCAGCTTGAATTAAGGGGTACATATAAAAAATGCCGCCCAATGTTAAGCATTGTGACGGCATTTTTTTTAACTATGTAACCACTAACATCAATCTTCCGAAACACGCCCCTCTTTCAGATCTCTACCCTCAAACATTCTGATGATCGAGGCGGCGGCCTCTTTGGCCTGGTAAATCGCTTTAGCTGCCGTTTCGGGACCAAGAACGGCATCACCACCGGCAAACACCCAGTCTACGGAGGTTTGCATGGTCACTTCATCAATTTCAATGGTATTCCATCTGGAAAGTTTAAGATCAACACCATCAATGGCACCAAGATTCACATCCTGGCTGATCGCCGGTACAATGGAATCTGCTTCAATCATAAAATTGGATCCTTCAACCGGAACAGGCCGGCAACGGCCGGAGGTGTCACACTCGCCGAGCTTCATCCGAATACACTCAATTCTATTCAGCTTGCCATTCTCACCATGGATCTTGACCGGAGCGGCCAGCATTTCGATTTTAACACCTTCCTCTTCAAGGTGATGAATTTCGGCTACTGAAGCCGGCATCTCTTCCTTACCACGACGATACAGGATAAAAACCTTGTCTGAACCAGTACGAAGAGCGGTCCTGGCACAGTCAATAGCCACATTCCCGCCACCGACAACAACGACATTACGTCCCAGAGTCATCTCCTCGCCAAGATTAATTTTACGTAGATAGTCGACACCATGAAAAACACCATCAAGATCCTCGCCATCAACACCGAGCTTACGACTGGAATGGGCGCCAACACCGACAAAAACCGCAGAGAAGCCATCAGCCTTCAACTGGGCCAGGGTCTTATCCTTACCGATAGTCGTGTTTGTGACAACGTCAACCCCACAACTCTTTAGTGATTCAAATTCAGCGGCAATTATTGCTCTTGGCAGTCGATAGGCAGGGATACCAACCCCCAGCATCCCTCCAAGAACCGGTAGACTTTCAAAAATCGTGCAACGGTAGCCGGCATGGGCCAGTATATTAGCAACCGTCATGCCGGCGGGACCAGAACCGACAATAGCGACCTTATGCTCCTTGGGTATTGCACAAGACTTGGTAAGGTTCTTGCCATTAGCTACCATCCAGTCGACAATATATCGTTCCAACATCCCGATGGCAACAGCTTCGCCCTTCTTACCTCTGATACAGGATCCTTCGCACTGGAATTCATGGGGACAAACCCGGGAACAGATGGCCGGCAATGAATTGGTCTCACGATCAGCCCAGTATGCCTCTTCTACCTTGCCCTCCCGAAGCAAAGTGATAAAGCGCGGGATATCATTGTGGATCGGACACCCTTCGACGCATTTAGGTTTTCTGCACTGCAGACACCTTTCTGCTTCACGCACCGCAGTTTCTTCATCAAAACCAAAAACAACCTCATCAAAATTTGTAATTCTCTCGTTAGGGGAAAGCTCCCTCGGCTGCTGCCTGGCAATCGCCATCCGTTCTTTAGCGTCCATCTTCTATGCCTCCTGATAAAATTTTCAAATTTAAAATATATAACTGACGGAAATCAGCTGAAATCTAATTA
>DAOVJK010000168.1 GCA_030673265.1 Pseudomonadota bacterium
TAAATTCAGATTCAACATATTTTAATGAAGAATCCACACCTTGAGGACATATAAAAGATGAACGTCGAACATCGAACATCGAATAATGTATCCTGCCATTTATAATAAAGACAAAGCGAAGCGCCTTCCACATTCGACGTTCGACGTTGAACGTTCGATGTTCGATGTTCAAATTGTTGCGTCTGAAATTACGACTAAACCTTCATATCACGTTGAAATTACGTATACAGGTCAGGAGTTCTGAAATAAAGGAGGCTGTTTTCACGTCTCCTGTGCAAGAAGAAGGGGAATTACGTGCATAGACTGAAGAGGAATGTCAGGAGGGGTGTACAGTTTTTCTTGTTGGCAGCCTTGTTCCTGCTTTGCTTCATGCGTGTTGAGATTTGGGGGCAAGAATCAGGCAGCCCACAGGAAACCGGGTCCCGGTTGGAATCGGTCCTGACGTTGACAGATGTTATCAACCTGGCACTGTATGCCAACCGGAGTCTGATAAGCTCGGCATATGGTGTTGAAAATCGAAAATTCTCCCTGGATGCCGCTCAATCCGAGTTTGAATGGAAGCTTATTCCAGGGGCCGATGCCAGGGCTACAGATGATATGAGTATTATTGGTGCGGGAGTAACGGTTGAAAAAAAGTTTGCGCCGGGACCGGTCGCTGCCTTGAGTCCGAAAATCACAAGGTTTGATGATGACGATGATTCAGAAGCCTATAGTGGAAAGTTCGGAATATCTTTAACCGTGCCCCTGTTACGCGGGTTTGGTTCGGAAGTTAACCTGAATTCCGTCCGAACGGCCGAGTATTCCTTGCGCACAGCGCACCGGTCGCACTATTTAGTCAAAGTAAATATCGTCCTGGAAGCAGTATCCGCGACATACGATATTGTTGAGCAGGGGGAACTGGTGCATCTCTTCCAGGATCAGACAAAGAGTTTTCAGGGCCATGTGGTAATGGCCAAGGCCAGGGAAAAAATTGGCCTGGCCACTCCTATTGATGTCTATCGGGCGGAAATCCGTCTCAAGGATGCCCAGGACAACCTGAGCCGGGCTCGTGAGGCTTTGCGAAGCGCCGGTGACCGGTTAAAGATTGTTCTGGCATCCCCCCTGGAGCAGGCCATGCAGGTTGTGGCTCCACTGGATTACCAGCCCCTTGATATCACCGTGGAGGAAGCGGTGGTAACGGCACTGAAGCATCGAGTTGTGCTAAAGCAGGTTGACGATCGAATCGAAGAGTCCCGGCGGGCATCCCGCCTGGCCAAAAACAATCTTTTGCCCCAGTTGGATCTGGTCGCCAATTACACCCGCTCGGGAAGCCATGATAAGTTCAGTCGCTCAATGAGATTGAATGAGGATTTCTGGGGTATTAACTTGACCAGCACAACGGACTGGTCGCGAACGGCCGAAAAAGCCGGCTATCAACAGACCCTGCTGGCGGTCAAGACGGATGAGCTGAACCGGTGGACAATAACTGACGGTATTAAGCGGCAGATACGCCAAAATTTCGATTCTCTGCTCAAAGCCGCAGAACGAGCGCAGATCAGGAATGAGCAGATTGGCCAGGCCAGCGGTAAGCTGGCCTTGGCTGAAATCAAGTTTGGTTATGGAATGGCAAATAATTTTGATGTGATCGAGGCTCAAACAGAGCTGCAGAGAGCCCGGGTTAATTTGCTGGCCGCCAAAATTGAGCATATCGTCGGCAGATACCGTTTGCGGGCTGCCATGGGAACCTTGATTGAATCATAGAAAAGAGTATGGACAGGATAAAATACCGTAAGAATGCCATATATATCATTGTTCCGCTGGTGGCGGTGATTGCTCTTTTGCTGTCCCGCTGCTTTTCCCGGCCGGCTTCCGCAATCCGTAATTCCCAACTGGTGCGGGTGGCCAGTGGGGATTTTGATATAAACGTGAAGACGGTGGGCGTGCTGGATGCGGCTCGTACTCATATGGTGTCATCAACCATCAGGGGAGATAAGGGGAAAATTATTTTCCTGGTTGAGGACGGCTCAGTAGTAACTAAGGACGATGTTCTGGTCCGTCTTGACCCGACCCCATTTGAGACGGAGGTACTTCGACTCAGCGGCGAGGTGCGCAGCCTGGAGGCCGCGGTCGAGTCGGCAAAGCAGATGCTAAAATGGGAAAAAAACCAGATGGAACTGGAAATCCAAACCGCGGAATTCAACCTGAAAGTCGCTGAACTTGAACTCCATAAACTGGTAGAAGGTGACGGTCCTCTGCAACTGGCCCAGTATAAGAATGATCTCGATAAGACCAGAGTGGAATATGATAAGTACCAGGCTTATATCTCCGATCTTAACAGACTCCAGGCGCAGGGGTTTACCAATCCGACCGAACTGGCCCTTGCGCGTAAGAAAGTTGAAGAACTTGACGGGCTGTATCAGACCAACCGTCAACGCTATGAAAGTTATAAAGAACATGTGCTGCCGACTCTGGTAGAGACGGCACGAGCTAAAGTTGACAAGGCGGGAACTGATATTCGGCAGGTTAAAAAAGGAACGGCATTCAAGGTAGCCCGGGCGGCTTCGGTTCTTGCCGAGGTCCAGGGAAAATCGGAAACGGCGGTAGCGGCTCTTAAGCAGGCTCTTGCCGAACTGAAAAAGACGACGATCCGTCCTCCCTTTGGCGGCATTGCCATTCTGTATGAAACCTTTCGTTCCGGCCAAAAGCGCACGCCACGGGTGGGCGACCGGGTTTGGCAGAATCAGCCACTGCTGTATTTGCCGGATATTTCAACCATGATTGTCAAGACCCGGATTCGTGAAATTGATCTTCACAAGATAGCTATTGGCCAGCCCTGTTCGGTACATGTGGATGCTTATCCTGACACCTTGTACCCCGGGGAGGTCACCACCATCGGCATGCTGGCCACTGGACGTTTTGAGGGCGGCATTGGCGAAAAATATTTTCAACTGACCGTTACCCTGACCCAAGAAGACGGCCGCCTGCGGCCGGGAATGACTGCCAGAGTGACCATTGAGGCCGGGAACGCGGTAAATATTCTTTTTTTGCCGGTTCAGGCAATTTTTAATGATGGTTCCAAAACCTTTTGCTATCTCGCTGAAAACCATGAGATGTTCTGGAAAAAAGAGGTGGTTACCGGACGACAGAACGAGGACCTGGTGGAAATTGTTTCCGGCCTCCAGGAAGGAGACCGGGTCAGTTTGCTGCGACCTTCCTCAGATCAAATAGTACGTGAAGATCCATGAATACGCCTATTGTAGAAGCCTCTGAGATTGTCAAGAACTACCAAAAAGAAACCACCACCATCCCGGTTCTCCGCAGCGTTTGCCTGCGCATGGTCAAGGGAGAGTTCCTGGCGATTATGGGCGCGTCCGGTTCCGGCAAGTCAACCCTTCTGAATATCATCGGCTGCCTGGACCGCCCAACCACCGGCTCCTATCTGCTGGATGGAGTTGACGTGCTTAAGTCATCCGATGACCAATTGTCCCGAATGCGTTCCCGTTACCTCGGCTTTGTCTTCCAGACTTTCAACTTGATCTCCAACCTGACGGTTTTTGAAAACATCGAACTTCCCTTTCTCTACCATACAATTAATCAAAAAGAAATCAGTGAGCGGGTGCATACGGCAATAGAGCAGGTTGGCTTGAGCGACCGGATCAACCACAGGCCGGCTGAACTTTCCGGAGGTGAAATGCAGCGGGTGTCGATTGCCCGGGCGCTGGCGATCCAACCGAAACTGATTCTGGCGGATGAGCCAACCGGCAATCTGGACTCCCTGAACAGCAGGGAAATTATGTTGCTTTTCAAAAGACTTCACAACCAGGGGGGAACGATCATCCTGGTAACTCATGACCCGCAGGTGGCGTCCTATGCCGATTCCTGCGTAACCATCAGTGACGGGCAGATTATCGGTGAATCCCTATAAAACCACGCAAATTCTTCGAGTTGCTGTACGAAGCCTGCTACAGCAAAAACTCCGGTCGTTTCTCAGTGCGCTTGGGGTTGTCTGCGGGGTAATGGCCGTGGTCGCCATGATCTCTGTAGGAGAAGGTGCCAAACAGGAAACGGTCAGCCAGATAGAGCAGTTGGGCACCAGGAATATTTACATCAAGGCCGTTCCCCTGACCGACGACCAGGTAGCCAGAGCCCGGGAGCATCTCTCCAGAGGGCTGAATATCGCTGATCTGAAGCGGATTGAAAAGGGGTGCGTCATGACTGAGAGGGTAGGATGCCTGCGGGAAATCAGTACGTCCATTCTCGGACTTGCCAGGGAGATATCACCCCAGGTGGTAGCCTGTTCCGCCAACTATGCAGAACTCCAAAGTATGCATATATCTGCCGGGCGCTTTATCGCATCCCAGGATGGGCGGCAGAAAAACCTGGTGTGCGTGCTGGGCAATGATGTCGCCCGCCTCCTAGGGGGACGGGGAAGACCTGGATGCTTCATTCGTATCGATAACCACCTGTTTAAAGTCGTCGGGATCTTGAGCCGGATTGAACGGCAAACCGGGAAATCTTCGACCGTTTCAGTACGCAATTACAACGAGATGGTATTTGTTCCCCTGGAAACCGCTGAAACTCTGAAAAGAAGGGGCGGTGGACTGCAAAAAAAGCTTGGAACTGCTCATCAACTATCGGAAATCGTTGCCCAAGTTGCTCGTACCGAAGATGTTATGGCCGCAGCAGAGCTGGTCAAACGGATAATGGAAGTGTCTCATAATTATGCCCAGGACTACCAGCTTTTAGTTCCGCTTGAATTGCTGAAACAGGCAGAGCGAACACAACGTACTTTTAACCTGGTGCTAGGCGCCATAGCCGGCATATCCCTTCTGGTGGGTGGCATAGGCATTATGAATATCATGCTGGCAACGGTTTCGGAGCGGACCCGGGAGATAGGCATCCGGCGGGCTGTAGGGGCAACCAGAAGACATATTATTGTCCATTTTCTAGCGGAATCGGTTATTCTTACGGTTTCCGGCGGGATAATCGGGTTGATGTTTGGCCTTGGAGCTGTCTGGGTGATTTCCTGGATTGCCGGATGGAGGGTGGCCATTTCCCTCTGGGGTGTGGCCCTGCCTCTATTTATGTCTTTTTTAGTCGGCATTTTCTTCGGTCTGTATCCAGCCCGGCAGGCAGCAAATGTTGACCCTATTGTGGCCCTCCGCCATGACTGACCACAAGTAAAGAATCCTGGCCCAAAGGACCAGGCTTTGGTTTGCCCCTGAAACAGGAAAACCGGATCGCCCAAAGCACCATATCTTGGTGCTATATTTTGTTTGACATACAAGCCTCATTTTTCTATAATTTTTTAACAAAATAGCAAATTCTTATCAATAGCCTATCTTGTAGTAATATGTTTTATTACTCGAAAGTTTTTTGGCCATGATCAAATCCTACCTTTTTATAGAAAAAGGGCCGCTCAAAGAGAAGGCCTTTCCGTTGGAAGCGCGAGAGAGTATCGGGCGAGGAAAGGAAAATCACATCTGCCTGTCACATCCCACTGTCTCTGAACAGCATGCTATTTACTATGTAGAGGATGGCCATTCTATTGTGGAAGACATAGGCAGCTGTAATGGAACGTTTGTTAATGGAGAACGGATAAAGAAGTCAATTCTCTCCAGCGGGGATACACTTCTGATCGGAAGTGTGCCGCTTCGGTTTTTTCAGGAAGAGGAAGCCCGGGAGCAGATCCACCTGACGGAAGCCTCGGAGTTAAACAAGTCGGATATTTCCACTTGCTTGAATAGCGGTGACCTTTTGAGTCGATCCAGTAGATTGATTCAAGCGATCTCTAAGGTGCCACTTTTTGCCGGATTAGGTAAAAAAGACCTCGCTCGACTCAGCCAGGTGGCAAACCTCGTGCTCTTCGATCCGGATAGTACCATTATCCGGCAGGGTGACCTCGGGAGGTCACTATACATAATTGTGGACGGTAGAGTCCAGGTCATCACTTATGACAACCAAGGCAGAGAGATCCTTGTGTCCTTCCTCACCGGCAACCAGTTTTTCGGCGAGCTTTCCTTTCTAACCGGTGTTCCCAGAATGGTAACTGTTCAGGTCCTGGAGGAGACACTTCTATGCAAGTTGGGATTGGAGTGTATGCTGGAAATCATGAATAATTCGCCTGCAGTCAAGGAGGTGATAGAGGAGTGCTGTCGAGAAAGCCTGAAGGATCTGGAGGAGAAGAAACGGGCAGCCGGATTTACGGAGCGAAGAAAGCAACCGCGTTTCAATATTGAACTTCCCGTGGATTTCCATTTTCCCTCTAGTTCTCATATTCCTGACGAATTTGAAGGAAGCCTCTTTCATGCTATTTCCAGCAAAATTTCCGTTTCTGGAATCCGAATAAATGCCCGGGACCACCGCCTCCTTGATCTTTTAATCAATTCTAAGATCCGATTGGCAATCAACTTACCCCAATCAAGGGGGGTCATCCATTGCTCGGGCACCTTGAAAAGAGTTGCGGGAAAAAAGGGGGAAGTGAACTCCGTTTTCCTGGGTATAGAGTTTGCAGAAATGTCTCCGGCCCATCGAAAGAAACTGGAGAATTTCCTGTCCGACTAATTTGAACATCGTGCCCAGGGACTCACCATATCTAACCCTACATGCAAAAGTAACATCTCAATAAATTATGGAGCCTACTGGTGATAAAATGTAAGATGTCTGGCTGTTTGAGCAGGTTAGTGAGCCTTAAGAAAAAACAGCGGTTAAGAAAATTCATTGTTTAAACGTATGATGGCGCCTTTAACCATTGCGTATTA
>DAOVJK010000023.1 GCA_030673265.1 Pseudomonadota bacterium
GAGCTCGGCCCATGGCAGTACGACATATGGCGTTGATCGTCCTGACCTGGCCACGGCTGGCTTTGCCGTGGCTAATTGTGCGCACTGTCATGAACAGCATGCGAGTATCCATGATAGCAGCGGCAGTGAGCTCTTGCCTGTCACGGCTCCCAAGGAGTATTTGCTTTTTGATCAGAGCAACACCGATCAAGCGACAAACTTTTGTTTCAATTGCCATGGGACCGGCACCGCTTACCAAACAGGGGGGCACGTCACCAACCGGAGCTACAGTTATCGAGCTGGGGGGTGGAGTGCAGAATCTTTGAATAATATCAAGGATGCCTTTGCGCTCTCGCAAGCTTCATCGCACAATGTCACCGACATAGTCACCTTTGCCGCCGGCCAAGGTTGGAAATATACAGCCAATTCAAATGCCTGTGCAGTTTGTCACGATCCCCATGTGGTCCAGGGTGATCCCGGTGATGATAGTACTTATGGAAATTCCCCAAAATCATCGACGACAAGGGGCTTTGCTATTACCGAAATAAATACCTCTCCGGGAAATTTGTGGGGGGATGGGGTGACCGGGTTTCAAGAAATCATGAGTCAATATGCCCCGTCCCCGGCTTATCAGGCCCCTTGGCGCGTGCTTAATACAAACTATGAGCCGGAGGGTAACGGTACTGCGGACGGCTCTAATCTGCCCAATTACGTAGCCTTTTGCACTACATGTCATAATGCGAGCAATACCATTAACAGTACCGACTTGGGTCGGAACCTGAAGGTGATTGACTGGAGTACTAGCGGTGACAAGCATGGTCAGGCTGATGCAGATGTGTATACTGATGTGTTGGGGCCGTATACAGCAGGCGCCGACACAATATACGTTCTTTCCTGTCTTGATTGTCACGAGCCCCATGGTTCAGGGAATATTTATTTATTAAGGGGGAAGGTTAATGGGCAGGTGACTGGCGCCATTGCAACGGGGTTTGATTATCGTAAGATTTGCGGGCAATGCCATGACCCTGACTGGGAGACCGTTCATCACCTAGGCATAGATAAGGCATATACTCAATTTCAGTGTCTGGACTGCCACAGTATCGGTAGCGGTGACCCACTGGATTGCGGATTATGCCATTTTCATGGGGCGGTCAGCGGAACTGGCACCGTGACCCAAACCAACGAAGGGGCACAAGATCGCAAAGCCTTTTGAGCTGGGTTGTTGCGAGGAGCAGAAGCTGAAAAAATGGGGTTGTTATTCCTGGCATTAAATCTCCTCCAGGTGCGGTTCTCGAATATTACCATAAAAACCAGGTTTTCTCTGGTGAAGTTCTGGCGTAGTCGGCAAGGGCGGTCTTTCTGAAAGAAGTAGCTTTCCGGTTTTGCTCAGAGGTCTCTTCCTTCTTTTAATCGTTATTGTGGGGGCTTTTTGTGCAGGACGAGATGTACCTTTTTAAGTATTTATGTGGGACTGGATTTGCATAATTTTGCGCAATGCTTATATTCCAGTTTTGGTAGCAACGGCGATTTGATTGTGTTAATATAATGACTTCGTGGGTTGTTTTAGTGTTTTCAATTACCACCTTCTAAATTGATGGGTGGAATTTTTTTATCAGGAGGAAGAGCTGTGAGAAAGAGTTATCTGGTAGTTGGCATGTCGTTGGTATTGGCCTTGGTTGCAGGGTGTAATAATGATACAAAAGAAGCGCAAACGACCGCAGAGGCCCCGCAGGTTGTGACCGCGGCAGCAGGTATTTCGGGCACAGTTGCCGAAACCATGGATGCATCTGGTTACACCTATGTGTCTGTTGATACCGGTACCGAAAAAATTTGGGTTGCCGGACCCAAAACCCAGGTTAAGGTTGGCGATGAGGTCTTTATCTCTGAAGGATCGCCGATCAGCAATTTCGAGAGCAAGACTCTGGGCCGCACCTTCGAGACCATCTTGTTTGCCTCTGCAATTACCGTAGGTGGCGCTGAGCAGGCTTTTGCTACCGGCGCCCAGGGCGCAGATAAAACAGCTCCTGCAGCTGCCGCTCCCATGGTTGTTACTGATTTCAGCGGCCTTGCTAAACCAGAGGGCGGTAAAACCGTAGCGGATGTTTTTGCCGAGAAAACAGCCTTAAACGGCCAAAATGTCAAGATGCGGGCGAAGGTTACCAAGTTTATGTCTGGGATTATGGGCAAAAACTGGCTGCATATCAAGGATGGCACCGGTGCTGCCGGGGCTGATGATCTGGTGGTTACCACCCAGCTAACAGCCAGTGTTGGTGATACCGTTTTAGTCAGCGGTACAGTCGCTGCTGACAAGGATTTTGGCTCAGGTTATAAATACGCCGTGATTGTTGAGGATGCAGAAGTTACAGTTGAGTAGCATCCTGTTGCTTAAATAAAGTTGGTTGTTGTGAAAAGCCCTGGTCTTTGTTGATCAGGGCTTTTTTTTGTTCGAAGGCTTTTTGCAGTTGTCAGCAGTAAATAAAAAAAAGGCCCGATTCAAATGAATCGGGCCTTACATTTTATGGCTCCCCCGGACGGATTCGAACCGCCGACAAGGTGGTTAACAGCCACCTGCTCTACCAACTGAGCTACAGGGGATCATGCGCTCAAGAATGACGTTTATAGCATCTTTTAAAGTTAGCGTCAAGAATTTAAGGGAGTGAATTTTGCAGTTGATTCTGGGCTATTGCAGGCTTTTTGCTTGACGAAAAGAGCGAGGGGGTGTATCTAACGGCTTCCCTTTGTTTATACCGCAAGGCATAAGTTTCGTTTGAGCCGATAAACCGGCTCAACTCAGCTTTATACCCGGATCGGGGCGTAGCGCAGCCTGGTTAGCGCGCCTGCCTTGGGAGCAGGAGGTCGGAGGTTCGAATCCTCTCGCCCCGACCATTTTTCGACTTTCCGCAGTAAATTGCCGGATTATGTGTATCTTTTTTTGGCAGACCTTGGTTATACGTCTTGGTGGCGCTTAAATTACTTTCTCCCCAAGCGAATTAATTAGCGGTTCAAGATTTTTTTCGTAGTTTTTCCACAAAGCAACCGATGATTTGTATATCGGCTTCCTGACCTGCATTACACTGGCTGTAGACACCGTCCGCGCAGTTTTGTGAAAATCAAGGCACTTCTCATCCCATTCCAGTCCACAAAAATCCAGAATTTTTCTGGTCTCATTTTCCTGATCTGAGACTAGTCTCTCGTAATGAACATCAAGGATAGATTCGGGGAGCAGTCTTTGCCAATGGTCGATGGTTTCTTGATATAGTAGATAAAATTTCGCGAGGTCATCCTGGTTGTTTGCAAATTCTTGTCCTTGGGCAGTGAACAGTGATTTGTAGCAAGAAAAGGCTGTCGCCACCGGATTTCGTTTACAATGAATTATCCTGGCAGTCGGGAAGAGGCTTTTGATCAGGCCTAGATAGAAAAAATTTTGCGGCATTTTGTCGGTGATGAACCTGGTGTTTTCTTCAATTAGATGGGATATTTCAGCCAGATATATGTCGGCATATTTTGTTAAATGATCGACTTTAATGGGAAGAGCTTTATCTGACGGTGATCTGGGAAAGGTTTCGTTCATTATTGATCGAGCGATCTGGTCAATTGCAATCATTTCGCCGCCGGCTGTAACCTCCGTATGGCTTGCTATAATCTGCTCAACCAGGGTGGTGCCACTTCTGGGCATACCAACAATGAAGATTGGCGTAATAGGGAGAGCTTTGTTTTCCAGATTGTTGATTGATAAATAATTAGAAAAAAGTTCTCTGGCCTTTCGGAAATAGAGGGCCTGATTGTTGAAATTGTATGGTGTGGTCTGCTTTTTCAGGTTATTGCCAATTGATAAATATTTGAAGGCTTCATCAAAGTTGTCAGCTGATTCGAATATTGCGTACAAGGTAAAGGACAAATAGATTCTGTCTTCTACAGAAGTGGTTGGAGCGCTTATTTTTTCTTTGATTTCCTCGGTAATGTTACTACTGAAGAAATTAATATCGAGCAGCGACAATATATATAGAGACTTAGAAAATAAAGGCTCTATCTCGAGAGATTGTATGGCATATTTTGATGCTTGGTTCATTTGGCCAATTGCCTGAAATGTTGAGGCAAGATTGTAGTATGCCTCCAGGTTCTGGTGGTTGCTTTTGATAGCCATTTCTAGTTTGTCGATGGACTTTAAAGGTTCTCCTGAATTATTGTAGGCCAAAGCGGTATTCACCAGTAGCTTGCCAAGGGCTAGTTTGCTGATTCCGTGTGATAAGGCCAGTTCTTTTTCAAAGTGAGGGATTGCCTCGGCATAGCGGCCGTTGTGTGCCAGTAAATCAGCCAGGAAACCACGGCATCGCGGTTCTTGTTGGTTGCGGCTTATGGCCTTTTCCAATATCGATATCGCTTGATCTGGCTGATTGTTTTGTACGGCGATCTCGGCTAATAAATAATAAGAATCGGGATGTCCGGGCGCCTTGGCAATAATTTCACTAAGTGTCTTCTGGGCCTGGCCCAACAGGCCCATTTGCCGAAGGGAAACGGCTGTCTTGAATTTTTCTTGAATCTCAGCTGAAATCTTTACGGTTTGTTTTTTTTTGATGCGCTTAATTTTTTTACTCATTTGCATAAACCTGTTTGGACTGAGGGTAGCCAGCCTTGCCTGTTATTTGTTGTAAGAGGCCAGCTTCTAGTATGGGCAATTTGTTGTCATAGGTGGTTGGGATGGAGCTTGGTGAGTATTCAGTTACCATCATCACTGGTTACGTATCTGTTGTAATTGGTGATGTATATTTCGGACATGGTCAGGAAAATTGTGATGATCAGCGGCCCGTAGATTATGCCCAGAAAACCGAAGAGCTGCAGACCGCCGAGGATGGCCAGAAAAACAAGTAAGGTATGCATCTTGACCTGTTTACCGACCAACTTGGGTTTGAGTGCGTATTCCACTGAAAAGGAAAGCAGCCCGTAGAAAAGCAGCATTACGAGCCCCTGGCCAAGGTGGCCCTGCAGGATTAATATTGCTGCGGCCGGGATCAGGACCAGGCCGATGCCGAATATTGGTAAAAAGGCCAGGATAAGCATTATGCCGCCCCAGAGAATCGGCGAGGGCAAGCCAAATAAGACAAAGACAAGTCCGCCCAGAACGCCCTGGATAAGGGAGCAGATACCGTTGCCGATCAGAACGGCGTCAGAGATCTGCTTGAACTTCTGGATGAGTTGTTTCTCCTGTTCGTCGGGCATGGGAGAAACCTGCAGGATGAAGTTGATGAGTTTGTCGTTATCTATCAACAGGAAGAAGATGGTGATGATCATCAGGGCGAAGTTGAAGATGATTACCATGATATTGGCGGCCCAGGCCGTGGCCTGATTAAAGAGGAACAGCCCTGTTTTGCCTGAGAAATCGGAGAGGGCGGTGGTGAGTTTATCCGGTTCCAGGAAAAGACCGTAACCGGTCAGGATACTTTGTACCTTCAGCATCAGGCTGCTTTCAAAAAGCAACTCTTTCAGTTTGAGGTTGATATTTGTCCCTTTGCTCAGGTGATACAGATCAAGGGCTTCAGAGGACAGGGCTGCGACAAAAAACATCAGGGGGATGAAAACCAGCAGGATTATGATAACGCAGGTCAATAATGACGAAATTGTCTCCGAAAACCAGCGAGTCAGATAGCTGTAGACCGGTTGAAAAATGCCGGCCAGCAGGAAAGAGAGCACCAGGATGGACAGAAAAGGCCAGAGCAGACGGCCAGTCAGGATTATTGTTAATAAGAAAAGTAACAGGAAATATTGCAGGACCATCTTTGATGGCTTGTGGGGATTCATATACCCTCGATCTGTAAAATTTCAATTCCGTAGTATTAACTGAAGAATAGCTAATTTGTTGTTCCAAATGAAGCATTAATTAGCTATTATGTCATCATTTTTCACCTATCCTCAAACAAAAGGAAGCCGGTTTTACCACAGGAGCGCTTTATGGGTATCAAAGTTGAGAGAGTTGCAGAGCCTGAACTGAAGGTCAAACCGGATGAGCAGGCTCTCGGTTTTGGAGTTCATTTTACTGATCACATGCTGGTTATGTCATATCGCGAAGGTGAAGGGTGGCATGAGCCGGTGATAAAAAAATACGGGGATTTCTCCCTGGATCCTGCCGCTATGGCTCTCCACTATGGCCAGGCGATTTTCGAAGGTCTGAAAGCGTATCGCGGCAAGGATGACCGGATCTTTCTGTTCAGACCGGCCGACAATCTTCATCGCATGAATGATTCCGCAACCAGGATGTGTATGCCGAAGATTCCGGTTGATGAAGTGCTGGCCGCCATGGAAAAATTACTGGATATCGAGCGTGACTGGGTTCCAGGTGCGGCCGGAGCCTCTCTTTATATCCGGCCGACCATGATTGCCAGCGAGGCCGCCCTTGGGGTGCGCCCGGCCAAAGAATATTTGTTTTTTATTATCCTGAGCCCGGTTGGCGCCTATTATCCGGGAGGGTTCAGTCCGGTTAAAATCTATGTCACCGACAATTATGTCCGGGCCGTCAAAGGCGGGGTCGGCAATGTTAAGACCGCCGGCAATTATGCGGCCAGCATCATGGCGGCTTTGGAGGCCCAGGAGAAAGGTTATACTCAGGTGTTGTGGCTGGACGCGATTGAACGTAAATATATTGAAGAGATCGGCACCTCCAACATATTTTTCATGATTAACGGTGAATTGGTTACCCCGGCCCTGTCCGGTAGTATCCTGCCGGGGATCACCCGCGATTCGGTAATCAAGTTGGCCAGGGCCTGGGATATCAAGGTTACTGAACGGCCTGTAGCGATTGATGAAGTAATTGCGGCCCTTGAGGATGGTTCTCTCCAGGAAATTTTTGCCAGTGGGACTGCCGCGGCGATTTCCCCGGTCGGGGCGCTTAATTATAAAGGTAAGGAATATCCGGTCAATAGTGAAAGGACCGGTCCCTTGGCCCAGCGTCTTTTTGACGAACTCCAGGGAATTCAGTTTGGTGACCGGCAGGATCATTTTGGTTGGCGGGTTTCGCTTGATTAGGCCTGGTGATCGGGCGTAGCATATTACTTCTCGCAATTCTCCGACTATTCTTAACCATATCGGCATCGTGAAGCCTATCTATTGAAGCGCCGCTTGTGTCTCGGTATGAGAAGACAGAAAGCAGGAGGTTGGTTTTTATAATCATTTGTTCTGAATCCTGAATCCTGCAGACTTGAAGAAAGAAACTTTCGCTTAAAAGTATTAAAAAAATTTTTTGGTCAGCTTGATTTTTAAAATGTCCGTCACTATAGTCTCGGTCAACCTGCGAACGGTTCTTTGATTATATGTCCTGTTATAGATGCCATTTGCGGATTTATTACAGGATTTGTTTTTTTGGTATGATCGACAGGAGCCGGAAGAAGACAACCCGGTAAGCAGGACAATAAATCAGATGTCTGACACAGAATTAATTAGAAGCTAAACATTGGAGGTTTAAAATGAAGATTCGTCCACTTAATGACCGAGTGCTGGTTAAAAGGCTTGCAGAAGAAGAAATGACCAAGGGTGGGATTATTATTCCGGATAGCGCCCAGGAAAAACCTGCTGAAGGTGAGATTGTTGCCGTTGGTTCCGGCAAGCTCAACGATAAGGGTGAAAGAGTGCCGGTAGAATTGAAGGCTGGCGAAAAAGTTCTCTTTAGCAAATATGGTGGCACCGAGGTCAAGATCGAAGGTGAGGATTACCTGATCATGCGTGAAGACGACATCCTCGGAGTTGTCGAGTAATAAATATTGATCTACCTGCGTAGGGCGACGTAATGTTTGCCCTGGCTTATTTATAAGTAAAGAATTCACAGACAAGGAGAAAGACAGTCATGGCTGGTAAAAAAATTATATACGGTGTTGAAGCACGGGGAGCAATCCTGAAGGGTGTGAATACCTTGGCCGATGCCGTTAAGGTTACTCTTGGCCCCAAGGGTCGTAATGTCCTGCTCGACCGGTCCTTCGGCGCTCCGACCATCACCAAAGACGGTGTGAGTGTTGCCAAGGAAATAGAGCTTGCCGATAATTTAGAGAATATGGGCGCCCAGATGGTCAAGGAAGTCGCTTCCAAGACCAGTGATGTGGCTGGTGACGGTACCACCACCGCCACTATTCTGGCCCAGGCCATCTTCACCGAAGGCTCTAAGCTGGTTGCTGCCGGTAACAATCCGATGGATATCAAGCGCGGTATCGACAAGAGTGTTAAGGCCGTTGTCGCTGAGCTTGCCAAGATAGCCAAACCGACCAAAGAGCAGAAAGAGATCGCCCAGGTCGGCACCATCTCCGCTAACAATGATGAGACCATCGGCAGCATTATTGCCGAGGCCATGGACAAGGTTGGCAAGGAAGGCGTTATCACTGTTGAGGAAGCCAAGAGCATGGATACCACCCTTGACGTTGTTGAGGGTATGCAGTTCGACCGCGGTTACCTCTCTCCCTATTTTGTCACCGATGCCGACAAGATGGAAGTCAATGTCGAAGATCCCCTTATCCTGATCAACGAGAAGAAGATCAGCAACATGAAAGATATGCTGCCGATCCTTGAGCAGATTGCCAAGATGGGCCGACCACTTTTCATCATCGCCGAAGATGTCGATGGCGAGGCTCTTGCCACTCTGGTCGTTAACAAACTGCGTGGAACCCTGAATGTAGCCGCCGTTAAGGCCCCTGGATTTGGCGACCGCCGCAAGGCCATGCTGGAAGATATCGCAATTCTGACCGGTGGTCAGGTCATTACCGAGGACCTTGGCATCAAGCTGGAAAATGTCACCATCGATGATCTTGGTACCGCCAAGCGTATTGTTGTTGATAAAGACAACACCACTATCGTTGACGGCGCCGGCGACAAGGCTAAATTGACTGCCCGGGTTAAGCAGATCAGGACCCAGTCCGAGGATTCAAGTTCTGATTATGACCGTGAGAAACTTCAGGAACGTCTGGCCAAGTTGATCGGCGGTGTAGCCGTGATTAACGTCGGTGCTGCCACTGAGATTGAAATGAAAGAGAAAAAAGCCAGGGTTGAAGATGCCTTGAACGCTACTCGCGCTGCCGTTGAAGAAGGCATCGTCCCTGGTGGCGGTGTAGCCTATCTGCGTTGCCTGGATGCCTTGGAAGCGTTGAAACTTGAGGGAGAGGAAGCCCTTGGTAAAAATATCCTGATGCGGGCCCTTGAAGAGCCGGTTCGCCAGATCGCCAACAACGCCGGTCGTGAAGGTTCGGTTATTGTTGACCATGTCAAGGCCCTTAAGGATGCCAATGGTTTCAATGCCTACACCGAAGAGTACGAGGACCTCATCAAGGCCGGGGTTATTGATCCTGCCAAAGTTACTCGTTTTGCCCTGCAGAACGCGGCCAGTGTTGCCGGTCTGCTGTTGACCACCGAATGTATGGTTGCCGATGAGCCTGAAGAGGCCGGTGCCGGTGGTGGAGCTGCGATGCCTCCGATGGGTGGCATGGGCGGTATGGGCGGAATGGGCGGCATGATGTAGGTTCGTCCCCTGCTTTTGGTTCAATAGTTCAAAGGGCCTTTGCAAAAAGGCCCTTTTTTTATTGACAACCGCGTCAAAATTTTACATATAGTCACATCCTATGCGTTTAAGGCGATGTAGCTCAGCTGGTTAGAGCATACGGCTCATATCCGTAGTGTCCGGGGTTCAAGTCCCTGCATCGCCACCATATACAAAAAAGCGCCCCTGATTTGTTCAGGGGCGCTTTTTTTATTGTCTGCGAATAGGTGCTTCGTTCATTGATTTGCTAAGTCACTATATTTCATCCTCATCGACATCCTCATCGATATCTATATCGACCACGACATTATCACTGTCATCATCGTCAACATCGTCTTCTGTATCGACATCCTTTGTCTCGATGTCTTCGGGATCAACATCGTCAACATCGTCTTCTGTATCGACATCCTTTGTCTCGACGTCTTCGGGATCCACATCATCGGCAGTGGCGGGGTTCTCTGCTTCTGGCTTGTTGGGGGGCTTTACTTCGCGGACTGCTTTGGGGATTTTGGCGGGGGGCAGGACAATTTCGGTTATCCGTTTAATTTCAATTTCAACAACTGGATCAGCCATACAGGTTAAACAGTCTTCAGTATGACTATTCATGAAGTCGACCATTCTGGCTGGAGCCATTGATTCGTCCTGCACCTGCACATACCAGTTTTTAATAAGTTTTTTCAGACGCTCGCATTCCATATCGTTCAACGGACTCCCGGTTTAAATTGTATCTGATAGTTAAATAATCGACTTTACCATGGGTACTCAGCGGTAGAGCTTGTCTATTGTTCTTGTTTTCAATTTTAATATTGGCCGGACATATATAATATATCTTTCATACCAGAAAATGGTTGTCAGTCCAAGTGCGGCCAATTAATATAATCGATTATCAACGTACGGAAGTGGAAGGGGCTCTGGTGGCTCTCCCGGACTTCAAATCCGGTGTACCGGGTTAACAGCTTGGTAGGTGGGTTCGATTCCCATGCACTTCCGCCATTTTTTTTTGCTGTTGTCATTCTTGGCCGCTATTCCTGGGGATTTTCAAGTTTGCATCAGATAAAAGCCTATTTCCGGATCTTTCTTGTCCTCACTGAAGAATTCCGCACCAATGTGTTGGCCTGAAACCGTTCGCACAATGACCCTTCTTTTAATCATGCGGACCCTTTTCCCTCTTTGGATAATGAATTTGACCAGGAGTTTATCGTCTGGTTTGATATCGTGGTCGCCATGGGTCATAAAGCCGATTCCGTCAGCCGATATATCTTTGATCACACTGTTGATACTGGTTCCATAGAGCTGGTCGGCAATGCCTAGCTGCTGTGCGGCGTTTTTCTCGGTCAGGGTGGTGTAAAAACAGCCGATTTCACTGTCGTGCCGGTTCTTGCGTCTGAAATCAAGTTGGACATTGATCCGGGTTCCGCACGTGCATTGATAGATATAAAGGCCCTTCATGCCGAAAATCTTGAAAAGATGGTCTGACTGTTCGATCTTGGCGGGCGTTATCTCGTACGTTTTGGTGCATTTCGGGCAAGTAATCTGAAAGTCCTTCTGACCGACCAAAGATGATTTTTTTAGTACCATGGCTACTCTGCAATGAGCCTCTGCCGGTATATGTTCTTTTACGCAGGTTCTGGTGTCATACCGGTTGCGACGCCAGAATGCGGACTTCTAGTTCTTGATCAAAGGATGACCCATTTCTGCTCGTTGCTCGGTATATTTAACTGCGACCTTGCGGGCAATATTGCGGATCCGGCCGATAAATCTGGTCCGTTCGGCGACACTGATCGCCTTGCGGGCATCAAGCAGGTTAAAGGTATGCGAGCATTTCAGGCAGTAATCGTAGGCTGGCAGGATCAGGTCCTTATCCAGCAGCTTGAGGGCCTCACCTTCGCAGGAATCAAATAGCGAGAACAGAAAATCGACATTGGCTTCCTCGTAATTGAAGGCTGAAAATTCGACCTCGGCCTGATGAAATATATCGCCATAGTTGATCTCCTTGTTCCAGGCGATCTGATAAACGCTGTCAACCTTCTGCAGATACATGGCGATCCGCTCCAGTCCGTAGGTGACTTCGACGGTGATCGGCTTGAGTTCCATGCTGCCGGCCTGCTGGAAGTACGTGAACTGGGTGATCTCCATGCCGTCCAGCCATACTTCCCAGCCGAGTCCCGAGGCGCCGAGAGTCGGCGATTCCCAGTCGTCTTCAACGAAGCGAACGTCATGCTCCAGCATATCGAGGCCAAAACGCTGCAGGCTCTCCAGATAGAGTTCCTGGATATTTGGCGCTGATGGTTTGATTATTACCTGATACTGATAGTAGTGCTGCAGACGGTTGGGGTTTTCGCCATAGCGGCCATCAGTCGGTCGTCGGGACGGTTGCACGTAGGCGGTTTTCCACGGTTCCGGCCCAAGGGCGCGGAGCAGGGTAGTGGGGTGGAAAGTGCCGGCCCCGACCTCCATATCGTACGGTTGCTGGATGATACAGCCCTGTTCAGCCCAGAACCTGTTCAACTCCATGATGATGTCCTGAAAATACATGGCTTACTCCTTATTAACGAAAGGCAGGGTCTGCCCCGTAGTCATTTTTTAAGAAAGAATACTATTTACTAATAGAGTAACGGTGTCGCAAGAGTTTTTTAGCAATATTGCTATGAAATTACGACAAAAAGACCATGCGAATGAAAAATCATATTGACATGTCGTAATGTTTAGATGTATTAACCTCTAGAAGTACTACTCTTTCGGAAGAATAACTTTCGGTAATCGTGCGAATTTTTTGCAGATCAAGGTAGATGAAAAAAGATCCAGAACTGTTGAATATGGATGCCCTGGAAAAGGCCGCCGAGTGTTTGCGAACCATCGCTCACCCCTGCCGCCTGCGGATCATTGAGATCCTGCTCAAAGAGGAGCGGTCGGTTGGCGAATTGGCCGAGGCGTGTGGCATTCCCAGCAATATGGCCTCCGAGCATCTCCGCCTTCTTAAGGATCGGGGCTTACTGAACAGTCGGCGCGATGGCCGCAAGATTTTCTATTGGGTGGCCGAGCCGGCCCTGGCGATGATCATGAATTGTGTCGGCAAGAAATTTATCTGTAAGGACTGATGGCGTCGCAAAAAATCCGATCTACTGCGTCGTAGCGCATTTTTATTCGTTCGGCATACCATGTGTATGGCCTTACTCATAAAAAGACACTACTCCTCGGAGTCTCACAGGTTCACTTACCTGTTTATCGAAATTTTTGCTTAGCCATCGCCAGGTTTTTCGCTGTCTTCGCTTAGCGTTGCGAGTATCAAGGTGTTACCGACCGGAGAATACGGTCGATTTTATAGGTTTGGGGATGGCTGGCGCAAGCCCAGTCGTTTAAAAAAAGCTATTAAAAGCTAAGGAGAAAACTATGATTAAGAGACTATCAACACTGGTTTTGGCCGGTCTGTTGGTCCTGCCGACGGTTGTCCTCGCGGATGCCCTTGAGGACAGGATCGAGGCCCTCGAAGAAAGGCAGGAAAGCTGGGATCTGGGTTCCCGGATTCAGTGGAACGGCGATTTCCGTTTCCGGATGGACTATTTGAGCGCTGATGCGCCGGCCCAGTATTCGGCATATAGTGTTTCCTCCATTATGGTTCCTATGGCTATTGGTATGGGGCTGACGTCTTCCGACATGCTGGTGGCAATGCTGCCAACCATGTTTACCATGCCGGGTTTTGATACTGCCGCGGCTAGGGTTGCGACTCTGGGACCGGCAGATCTGGCCGCCACCGACTACAGCAACGATACCGCCTATACCAACCGCTTTCGCCTCAATATGCGGGCCAAGGCCATGGAGAACCTGGAGTTCAAGGCCCGTTTGTCCATGTACAAGGTTTGGGGTATGCAGAGCGGTATTAATGAACTTGGTGGGCCGTTTACTTTAAGCTCACTGGCTTTCGACGGCTCCGCCGCCCGTCAGCCCGAAGATTCACTCCTCCGGGTTGATCGCGCCTTCATGAACTGGAACAATATCGCCGATATGCCGGTCTGGTTCTCCATCGGTCGTCGGCCGGTTACCGATGGGCCTCCCGCCCATATCCGGATGGGCACCGGCAAGAAGATGGCCACTCCGGTCGCTTACATGGATTATCCCTTTGACGGCTTTTCCCTGGGCTATGCCTATAACAATCTCTTCGGCCTGGAAGATCTGCCCGGCCGGGTCCGTTTCTGTTACGGTCGTGGTTTTGAGGCTGGTCCCAAGGTTGATGACATGGGTATGAACGATGTTGACTTCGGTGGCCTCAGCTGGGATGTCTTCAAGAAGGGCGACCGTTTCTTCAACTTCCAGTCTTTTGCAGCGATGAACATGTTTAACGTCCCGGGCGATATAGTATTCCCGAATTTCCTGGAAATAGTTTATAACGATGGAAATGGCATGCTGGACCGAACCAATCTCGGTGATATCTACCACACCTCAGCTGTCTATATGTCTAAATTCCAGGCCCTAAATTACTTTGTCACCCTGGGTTGGAGTAAGACCAATGCTAAAGGGATGGACGAGATGGGCAACAGCCTGCTCGGTTCCTGGGGGGCTACTCCGGAAGATCGTGATGGTTACTCCACCCTGGTTGGGGTGCGTTACGACCTCGACGATCTCGGCTTGAAGCTCGGTGCCGAGTACAACTGGGGTTCCGAGTACTGGGTCTCCTTCACCCCCGGTCATGACGACCTGTATGCCTCCAAATTGGCGACCCGGGGTAACGTCATCGAGCTCTATGCCGTTTACGATATCCCGGCTGGCGAGAAGATCTCCAAGTTCTCCCAGGCCTTCTTCCGCTTCGGCTACCAGCATTACGATTATGATTATACCGGTAGTGGCTATTGGTTAGGTGCGCCTGCCGATATTTCCGAGCTGGCTAACGACCCGCTTAACGCCCAGTTATACCCGGCTGTTGAATCAATGGATCAGGTTTACCTGACCATGGAAGCCTGGTTCTAGGAAGTTGTAGCAACACAAGCAGTAACTTTTCTTCATCCTTGGGAGGGGGGACAGTCCGGCAACGGGCTGTCCCCTTTTTCTTTTTGGGGCGTGGGGGATATTCGCTCAGGTATCTTCCGGCGGTCGCGATAAGCACAGACCTTGAATAACAGGCCGGCAACTTTAGATGACATAACCCAGCCACCTCAGATCAGTAACGGTGGTGATTGCCTTATGCGGTTACTGGTCGTGGCTGCAGAGGCTATAACTAAAACAGTCCGATATGATTTCCAGCACTGCAAACCTCCTTGCCATTCACCATGCTTTGTGGCATATTTTTTCTGCATCATCTCAATGTGAAAATAACCTTGGCCAGGTATTGCTTTACTTCGCCTATTAAAAGGAGAAAAAAATGTTAAAAAAAATGATTTTATGCAGTGTCTTTCTGCTGTTTGGGGTCGTTTCCGCCCAGGCTGCCGAGCTGGCGATCAGTTTCAGCGACCAGACCGCCCAGTTACTTTTGCGGCATCAGGTTGCCGAATATCAGAGCGGCAGATCTGTTTTATCGGTCCGGGGGCTTTATAATGACCGTAAGGAGACCGAGTTGGTTTCGGCCTCTTTTGATGTGTTGGGGCCACTTGCCAGTACCGGTCTTGAGATCGGGGCCGGGGTCCGGGGCTACTACGTTACTTCCGGAATAAACCACGAGCAGGTCGGCGCCGGCGGGATTGGCGTCTTGGTTCGTTTTGTGCCGCCGCGCCTGACCAGGGCCAGTTTTACCGGTAGTCTTTATTACTGCCCGGAAGTATTCAATATCCTGGATAGTGAGGGTCTCTGGGACGCTGAGGTTAAGGCATCCTTTGAAATCGCGCCCCGGGCTGTTGCTTTTGCCTCGTATACCGAGATTGAGGCGGATATTGAATTCTACCGTGATCGAACTCTGGACAAAACATTCAGGGTTGGTCTCAGCCTTGGCTTCTGATCTTATGGGGTTTGCATCTTGCCGGCCGGAATAAGTCGCCGGCAAGCTGGTTTGGCTGCGGGCCGCTCGGGGGAACTTGATCTGTTGCAGCTTGAGTCCTTTGATCGGCCGGGCCTTGGCCATGCTTTTTCCAACCGATCCGGTGGCGTCAGTTCCGGCGCTTTTGCTTCTCTTAATGTAAGTTTCGGGGTTGGTGACGGTCGGGATGCGGTCCATGAAAACCGGGCGCGGCTCAAACGGGCTCTTGGCTTTAAGACCATAGTCTCGGCCCGGCAGGTTCACGGCAATAAGGTGTTAGTCATTGACCGCGATCAGGATCAGGATCTTGAGGTCGATGGTTACGATGCCTTGATAACTGATCGGCCCATTGCTTTGCTGATCCAGCAGGCCGATTGCCAGGCGGTGATCTTGCATGATCCGGTTAAGCAAGTGGTTGGCGCGGCCCATGTTGGTTGGCGCGGCAGCGTGCTTGGTAGCATAGGTGCGACGGTCCGGGCCATGGCCGATAACTTTGCCTCTGATCCGGCGGATCTCAGGGCGGCGATCAGCCCTTCCCTTGGCCCGTGCTGCGCTGAGTTTGTCAATTATCGACGCGAGTTGCCGGAGTGGTTGCACGACTTTCAGGTCCAGCCCAATTACTTTGATTTCTGGGCCATCAGCCGGGCCCAGTTGCAGGGGGCCGGTCTCCTGCCGGTCAATATCAACACGGCAGGAATCTGCACGTGTTGCAGCTCGGATCATTTTTCCTATCGACGTTCCAGGGTTACCGGGCGTGGTGCTACAGTAATTGGTCTGCTTAGTCGGTAAGCCGCATAAAATTCGAACCGTAAAGTATCGATATTATCTTTTAAAAGAGCTTAGTGTCCTTAAGTTGTTCACGATATTGCCCCACATCTAATATTATGAAGTCAGGTGCTTAATTGAACAAGATCGATAATGGCAGATCCCGGGCTATAGCAGTTCTGGAGCAATGGGAGCGCAAGTCTGTATCGCTTGATATGTTGCTGGAAGACGCGCTGCAGCGGCCCTTTGCTGATCCTCGGGACAGTCAGTTCTGTCGGGCCCTGGTTTACGGGGTGGTCCGCTGGCTTGGCTACCTTGACTGGATTCTGGTTAAATATTCAAAACATTCCCTGGGAAAAATGAAGCCCCTGACCCGGCAGGCCCTGCGCACCGGGATTTACCAGTTGGTGGCCATGGACAGGGTTCCTGTTTCCGCCGCCATCAACGAGACGGTCAAGATCCTCAAAGATAAGGGCCAGCCCCGTTGGTTGACTGGTTTTGTCAATGGCCTGTTGCGACGGGTCAGCCGGGAGCTTGATTCTCTGCCGTCCCCGGGCCAGGGTGCTGAGCAAGGCTTTACGGGGCATAGTCTGTTAAGTCATCCCCAATGGCTGTACGATCGGTGGTCTGAGCGCTATGGCCTGGAGCGGACCGGGGTCCTTTGTCTGACCAATAACCGGGAGGCGGATCTTTGCCTGCGGCTCGTTAATATCTCACCGGCAGAATTTATCGAAAAGCTGGCCGCCGTCGATATAGAGGCTGTGCAGGGCGTATTTGCCGACCAGGCGGTTATTCTGCCCGAATACAAGGGTAGGGTGACCGAACTGCCTGGTTACGCTGAGGGGCTTTTCCTGGTCCAGGATGAGGCTGCCCAGTTGGCGGCCGGTTTACTGGGCGATAAATTGTCGGCTGGTCGTTATCTCGATGGTTGCGCGGGTCTGGGTGGTAAGACCATCCACCTGGCGGCAAGGCTGGCCGATGATGCTACGCTGCTGGCGGTGGAGCCGGATAAGCGCCGTTATGAGTTGCTCGGGGTTAATCTGCAGAGGCTGGGTCTGGCCGGAGCGGTGCAAACCTTTAAAGGACGCCTGGAGGATGTTGCCGAGCAGATCGGGGGCAGCTTCAAGGGCATTCTGCTTGATGCGCCCTGTTCGGGCCTCGGGGTGATCAGGCGCCATCCCGATATCCGCTGGAACCGGCAGGTTGAGGATCTGCAGCGTTACCAGGCCGACCAACTGGCCCTGCTGAACAATGCGGCCCGACTGTTGGAGCCGGGTGGGGTTCTGGTCTATATCACCTGCAGTACCGAGCCGGAAGAGAACGAGCAGGTGATCGAGAAATTCCTGGCCATCAATCCTGATTTTAAAACGGAAGATTGCCGGGCTTATTTACCGGATAATGGTGGGGAACTGATCGATGAACAAGGTTTTTTCCGTTCAC
>DAOVJK010000045.1 GCA_030673265.1 Pseudomonadota bacterium
TCACCCGAGGTTGAGGCAATGGCAA
This sequence comes from Pseudomonadota bacterium, assembly GCA_030673265.1. Classification (GTDB taxonomy): domain Bacteria; phylum Desulfobacterota; class Desulfobulbia; order Desulfobulbales; family JAGXFP01; genus JAGXFP01. The sequence continues at coordinate 26 of DAOVJK010000045.1, forward strand.
CAATCCTACCCCTACGGGCCGACATCATTGATTTAATCAACAATTTACTCACCAGAAAAAAACCGGTCAGGTGAACACTCAAAACCAGATCCCAGTCATCACGACGCATCATCGCCAGCAGAGAATCCCTGGTAATCCCGGCATTATGGACCAGCCCGTACGGCGTTTCCTCAGCCAGGAGAGGTTCAAGGGCATTATTCATCGCATCTTCATCAGCCACATCAAAGGGGACCAGGACACATTTGCGGCCCAGAGATTCAATCCGGCCGGCGATCTCAGCCGCACCAGCATGGTCGGACCGGTAGTTGAGCCAGATATCGTGGCCACTTCCGGCAAGCCGTAAGGCAACAGCAGCCCCAATCCCTTTACTGGCCCCGGTTATCAATACTGATGTAGATTCAGCCATCATGCCCTCTTGATAAGATTCATTATAAAAAAAATCCCGTCCGAGCTGTAAACAAGCCACCAGTCCAACAGGAATCTTTCACTATCACCGCAACTAATTGCCGGAAAATCAATAAGCCCTTAGGGCCTTTTTCGCATAGCCACGAATTTTTTTATTCTTGGCTTCCTTGGCTATTTTCCGGATAGTTTCCTTGTATTGAGGCAAGACCGGCGCCGCCAGCGCCTTTACCATCCAGGCTACGGCATCTGAATGATGTCGATCACGTGGTTTTTCGTTATACATACCCAGCAAGATCTTTTCAAGGGCATCAAAAACAACAGGATCGGTCACCCTGTTGCGGATGATCTTTTTGGCCCCCCATACTTTATCCTTGAGATTGTTGGACTGTAGCCGGTTAATATAATCCGCAGCTTTAAGCGGCGCCCGACGGGAAGCCCGTCTTCTGGTAGTGGGGGGTACGTAGACCTCATCGGTGATGGGGGTCAGCGGCCCGGAAATGCTCTTGACCATCTGGCCCACGGCTATAGCAGCGCCGGAAGATTCTTCGGTGATGGTCGCACCGGCAATCTTTTTTGAGACCCTGACAATCTTTATTTTACCGGTCTGGATCATCTCCACATCAAGAACTTCACCGGTTTTGGGATGCTTGATAACTGCCCCTTCCTTAAAAACCATGAACTCCATCTCAGGCTTGACTCCGGTCCTCTTGCCAAGATCGATGGATAAAGAGTCTCCTTGCCTGTGAACGACATAACCTTCCAGGGGAAAGTTCTTGATAATCTTGTCAGACATCTGGACGATCAGACTCTGCAGACTGGTAGATGCGGTGCTCTTGACGTTCTCGGCTGCAATTATCGAGGCGGTTTCAACATCGATGATCCGGGCATTAACCTCCAGCACCCCCTGCAGCTTCATGACCGACCCGGAAATAATAATCTTTACCCCGAGGATTTTGCCAAGCTCGGTGGCGCTACTCTCGTCAACTATACCGCTGATCCCCATTTTCTGTTCATTGAGGAGCTTCTTTAACATAGCCCGTTCCACCACGTCAAAGCGGCCTTCCTTAACCAGGGCGGTAATAAACCACTCCGCCACGATTGAGCCCATATCCTTGGTCTCGTAACCTTCACCCTGCAACTGGAAATCAAGAACAGCAATCTTGGTCTTCTTGAAATCAGCTTCAGCCGTAAACGGCAGAGCAACCAGCAACATGAGTCCCGTTATCAGGGCAATAACTTTTTTCACCACAAATCTCCTGTTTTCTATGTTTAAGCCCGAAATCTTATCTGAAAGACACCGGCTAACAACTACTACTGAAGTTTTATTTTGATCTGGCTACCGGCAATATCAATGACTGACAGCTTCCTGCCATTAACAGTCTTACCGTCAATGCTATCGGCAAAAGCGTCGGTATTACCTCGGAAAACTACGGAAAGTTTTAATTTACCACCACCAAAGCCTCTTTTACTCACCGAAGAGACCTCAAGACCCTTGATCAGCTTCTGCACTGCCTTCTGGGTCTTGTAATCCGGGACATTGGTTACCGTAACCTCAAGGGTCATGCCATTATTGACCATGTCCTGAAAAGCAGCGATAATCTTTTCAAAGAGTTTGTTGTCCATCAGCTTGCGGGCCGCTTTTTCCGAAGCCTTCTCCATGGCAGAGTCAACGGAGATATGTGCGGCTGCGCCCCTGGCTGATTTAGAAGCAATTATCCGGGCATTTGAACAATTAATAACCTTGGCGGTGATATTAGCCTGCCCGGATACCATGCCGACATCACCAAGCATTTCATTATTTGCGGAACTTTTTATAACCTTACCGACAACAACAAATTCAGCGCCATTGGCAGCGCCAAGCTGGGCGGCGGCCACCGGATCACCTTCGGTTGCTTTGCGGATCAAGGCCTCATCTTTATCCATTAAGGCTGCCACCGCAGCCGCATCTACCAGTTCAAATTCTTTTTCGTTCAGAAAATCGAGGATCGCTGTTTCCGCAGCATTGCCGTTCTCTTCAGAGATCAAGACCATCATCCGCGGTTTATCCATAGATTCAAGGAGAATTTTCAAAGCCACCAGATCCTGCTTGATACTGGCCATTGAGACGACCGCGCTGATTTTAACCTGGAAAGTGTCCCCATCCTGGGACTCGGCAAGAATCTTGTAGCTTTTCACCGCCCCGACGGTTCTGGTCAGAATCATGTCTTTCTGCAGCATGAAGTTTTTAACTTCTGTCTCGGAAATCAGAAACGTGCCGATGCCACTGCTTACCGCTTCACGTTTGGCCTGAAGCAGAGCATCATTTTTCGAGATTCCGTAGCCGTCAGCCTCGACGGAAATATCCCCTTCCGGACCAGTGGCCAAAACAGGCATAGCCATCAAAAGGATTACGACCATCGCCGCTAAAATTCTTATCTTCACTCTATCCTCCACACCGAAGCCATTGATTTAAACTGCCGCTCTCTCGATTAATCCCAAGGTATACTACATTTGCAGACAAGATCAAAAAGTTCGCATCAGTCAACTATCGTTGCGACATTACCCTGACGATTGAAACTGATCTTAATCTTATCAAAGCGATTCTGCCAATAATACCAGTCGCGGGCCTTCATAATATCTTTACGGTTAGCGAACTCTGGTGGGTAGCCGTTGGCAATAAGGACCCCTGTTCGGCTCATTCCGGGCAGCGCTCTGCCCTCATAGATGCCATCCTGATCCAATTCAGAAAGGCCTGTCACCTGTACTCGCAAAATATCAATATCTCTGACAAAAACACGCTGGAGATGGTCTTTTAAATTAACCGCCAGCCTGGTCCTCCCGGAAAACCAGTAATTCCAGGTCAAACCCGTTTCAACCTCCCTGAATGACAAATAATTTCGCTGGATCTTGACGATCTGTATTTCCGAACCCCAGGGAATCAGCCCCCCCGAAAGTTGGTAGTTTACCGAATAAACTTTTCTCCGGGCCCCATCGCCATGGAGATTGTGAGCCAGATAGTATGATTGCCCCTCCATATCAAGCAACGCTATGGCATCGGCTGGCAAAGCGCCTTTGGCTTCAGCGCTGGCGATACAGGTAAAAAAAGCACAAATGATAACCGCGAAAACAGCAACTGCTCTTTTCATTTCTGTACCTCGCATACATAAAAGGTCAAGTTCTCAGACTATCTATCCAGATTGATCTCAGCCAACCCGAATGAGGCCTTGATCGACCAGCAGTTGCTCAGCTGGGGCAATTTATCGAACGACATAACCGCCTCACTCAAAGCTGACACATAAGCCATCGGGTGACGAGCTAGTTCAGACACCGCTCCGCAGCCAGTCAAGGTCTCGCCCCGTCTGGTAAGCAAATCAGCCGGCTCAACTTCAAACTCTTTAATATTAATCCCCTGCAGGCGGCAAAAACCTTTGGCCGCTCCGGCAGGCTCCAGTACCCAGGCAACCGCACTTCTCTCCCAGGGCACCGTCTCAACCTGGAAAAACCGCCGATAGGCATCAGCCAGTAAGGCGCTATAGGTCTCAACGCCAATCACCACCGCCCGACCGATTCGCCCGGAAGCCACCGCCAACCGGGCCTCTTCCATCGCGATAAGAAAGGGCCAGCCGTAATTGGTTATAGTCATGGCCGGGCCTCTGATATCCAGGAGTCGCGCCACATAGCCTGCAGCTGCGTTATAGACCGAATGGGAAAAAAGGGTGGGCGAAATATGGCCCTCACCGTCATCAATCAATGAGCCCAGCGATTCGAAATTAGTTTCCAGAGGTCCAAAAGCCGTACCGATAAACACCCCAACCTCTTCAGGTTGCAATTTATCGGCAGGAAGCCTGGATACCGCAGCGAAAGCACTGACCACCGCCATCTGGATGAAGGCGTCAGCCCGTCTGAGGTCACGGACAAGCTCATCCGGGACCACATAGTCCCGGGGTAACTGCTCAATTGCCGAAACAATAACAGGAACATTCATGGCGCTGCCTCCAAAATCAGGGCGGAGTTGCCGCCGCCGAAGGCCAGCGATTGGGAGATTCCCCAAGATCCGTGCAACTGCCTGTTTTCTGTCTGGATCACCGGCAACAACGATAATTCCGGATCAGGTTCAAGGCAACCGACCGTTCCCGGAGTCTGTCCAGCCCTCAAGGCCATCAGCGTAAAAATAGCTTCAATTCCGCCAGCCGCGCCGAGGGTATGACCGGTAATCCCCTTGGTAGAAACAACCACCAGCTCTGCTGTTTTCGGGAAAATCGCGGCCAGAGCGGCAGTTTCGGCCCTGTCGTTTGCCTTGGTGCCGGTTCCATGGGCATTGATCAAGGCTGGCACCAGCTTAACATCTCCGCAATCACGCAGGGCCTGGCGAAGGGCCGCCTTAAGCCCCCGACCTTCCGGATGGGGAGCGGTAGGATGCCAGGCATCCGCCGCACTACCGTAACCCCGCACCCACCCTAAGGGTCGGCATTGACGTGTGGCTGACTCATCCTGTCGTTCGAGGACCACCACGCCAGCCCCTTCACCAAGATTAAGGCCCTTCCTGTCCGCGTTGAAAGGCCGACAAGGATTCTTATCGCCAAGCATTAAACTGACAAAACCATTGTAGGCCACCCGGGATAATTCATCGGCCCCACCGGCTATGGCAATATCACACTGGCCGCTGGCCAGCCAGTTACGGGCAACTCCTATCGCATCAGTCCCGGAGGCACAGGCATTGGTGATCACCGCTGAGGGCCCGCTGGTCCCCAAAATCCGGTGCATGGCCGAGGCCACATTACCAGCCAGATAAAATTGAACCGGGCCAAGATCCGGTTCAAGACCGCTTCGCCAGGCCGAATAATATTCTTCGTTATGGAACGTACATCCGACCGTGGTTCCCAGGACAATCCCGACCCGCACAGAGCGAAGGTAATCTGCCGAAACACCTGCCTGCTGCAAAGCTTCAGCCGCCGCACTGCAGGTCAGCAACACGGTGCGACTGACCGACTCTTGCTTAAATCCCGGCGCTGTCTCAGCCACCAGTAACCGGGCCGACTCGGAAAAACAGTTCGCAGGAGCGGCAAAAACCGGATAATCAAGAATAGTTTTAAAAAGATACTCAGGCACGGGATGACAGTTGATAACCGTCTGGGCAAGGTTCTGCCAGAGGCTATTTACATCCGTACCCCCACCAGACATACAGCCCATGCCAGTCACTGCTACCGGGGCTAAGGGAGATCCTTTATCGATTCTGCCATCCATAGTGATTTATCCGGCTACCAAGTTACTGAAAGATTATTTGCTGCGACTGGCCGTAATGAACTCGGCCAAAGTATTTATTGATTTAAATGCGGCCTGTCCCTCATCCATGTCTTCAATCTGAACATCGAAATGTTTCTGAACCAAAACCACCAGTTCGACCGCATCTAAGGAGTCAAGACCAAGACCCTCTTCAAAAAGCGGGGCATTGTCATCAATTTCACTTGGTTCAATGCCCTGCAGTTTCAAATCACGGACAACCATTTCCTTAATCTGCTCTTTTAATTCTTGCATTTAACTTTCTTCTCCGTAGCTAATGATGGCATTACGATCTTGCTATGCCCTTTGGGTATTTATGTCGATAACCTAATAAATCAATTTACCAGTCTAATTCAATTTAATTTCATTGCCGCCAAAAATCGAAAAAATTATACCATTGGTAGGGATACTCCATAACGTACTCCTCCAGAGACTTCACAAAACGCCCGGTCCAGCGCACAACATCTTCTTGACGATTCTGACGATCACCGGTCTCCGGATAAAAAACATCCCATAATCTCATGGTATAGTTCCGCCGCCCGGTCTTGGCCGCCAACATGATAGCCACCGGTGCCCCGGTTGCCGCCGCCAGACTATAAGCAGCCGATGGGAATCGCACCTTATCGCCCAGGAATGTTACCTCGGCAGAAGGTCCGCCAGCATAGCGATCACCCATTATCGTGACGACCTCTCCTCGCTGCAGGGCTGCCGTGGATTCAATCATGCCCCCCATAAAGCCATCAGTATTGATTATATTAAACGGCATCGGTTCCTTGCGCAGATCAAAATAATGTTTGGCAACCGCTTCCTGTTCATAGTGCATCAATGAGTTCACCGACACCTTAAACCCGCAGATATGGGCAAATGCAGTCTGCCAATTACCGACATGGGCGACAAGTAACACCAGTCCTTTACCCTTACCGACCAGTTCATGCAACTCATCATTGCCAATCAGCTCCCCATCAAGGCAAGCCCCCCGACGCAGTCCCAGCCAGCCGCGATCAACCAGAACCTGTCCGAAAGAATGGACCAGGCGATAGGTATCAAGCCAAAGTTGAACCGGTCCGTGCTCAGGAAAACGGCGTTCCATGTAATAGGCGACATTACGGTGGATTTTTCTGCTGAAGAGCAGGTAGGTGAAAATCACCGGCTTTAACAGCAGATAAGCCCCGATCTGGCCGAAAATCAGCAGAATTGCGTAAAATATATTGTGCCCCAAGGCCTCAAGAAAACGCAACGGAGCGCGACGGTTAGAACTCACTTTTTCTCCAACGATTAGCAGGCCTCGCCTTGACCGATTCTTAAGTTTCTTATCGATAAATACAACAGGCCTCCGACAATCACACCCAATAGCGGCCCCAGTAACAATGAACCCAACAGCCACTCCCATAGCCGATAATGAACCTGGACAACCATGGTATCCCAATTGATTTCGAGCAGCAGACTGCCATGCCGCATAAAATAACCAGCCTGAACACAGAGAACCGGTACCAGAGGCGGCATACAGAGCTGACTGGCAGTTACTGCCGTCAGTTTATTGAGATGCAGACGATGACAGACATAAAGCAGAACCACGGTATGACAGGCGATCAAGGGCAGCGCCCCCAGAAAGACTCCCATCCAGGCCGCTGATGCCAGTTGCAGGGCCGAACTATGTTCCTGGCATAGTCGTTTCACGAAGCGAACCGGGTGCAGAAGAGATAACCTTTCCTGGCGTTCGGCAATGATTTTTTCAGGGGTCTTGGCCAGCAAACTCTTGTGGGACCACGGCAAAAGGGCCCTGCACACTAAACGGGTATGCAGGCAGGTCAAACGAAAATTATCTTTCAGTTGATGAAAATGCGATTCACGTTCACTGGCCGTTGGGTAATGGACCGAAACCGGAACCGAAAGAATCGGCAGACCAGCCCAGGCCGAACGGGTCAGAATCTCGACTTCAAAATCATAGCGCCGACAACTTGTCACTAATTTAAGGAGCTCTTTGACCGGATATAGACGATAACCGCTCTGGGTATCCGGCAATTCCCGACCGCACTCAAGCCTGACCCAGAAATTAGAAAAAGCCCGGCCGAACAGACTGGCGCCCGGGGCATTATCCTTATCCATCCGCCTGGCCCCGATAACAATGGCCGGCCACTGCCCGGCAGCAGCTGCGGCCAGTTGGCCAGCCTCCGCCGGCTCAAGCTGGCCGTCGGCATCAACCGTAATTATTGCCTCAAAACCCTGGCCAGCGGCGAATTCGGCTCCAGCGAGAATGGCCGCCCCTTTACCCATGTTTTGAGTCAGCCGGGTAACCTGGCAGTCCAAATCGGCAACCTGCCCGGCTCCGCCATCGGTACTGCCATCATCAACCACCAACACCGGCCAGCCCGCCGCCAAAGCCTTTTCGACCACAGACCTTACGGTATTCCCATGATTAAAGAGGGGAATCACCATCAATATCTTCGAATTATCAAGTGCCATATATTTTTTTCGAAAGTTGAAGGCTTAACTAATTTACAATATTCAGGGGTGCAGGAGGATTAAACCCTCAACAACATTTTATCAAAAAGAATCTTTAGATCTTCTGAATGCAATAGTTGCCAACCCGGATTCTTTTCCAGCACACTCACAAGCAACGAAGTTTTCTGTAAAAAAAAATTGGCAATCAAATCCTGCCACCCCAACCTTATCAGTGGCTTCTTTTGATAATCTTATCCCACAGCGGCCCGACATATCCCTTACTGTGCAGCCGCGTCACTCTTTCCTGCATCTCAGCCGCCGGATATATCCGATCAAGTCTACCCCGCCAAGCTTCCCTGATGGTTTGATCCAATTCCTGTTGCTCAAGGTGAGGAGAAAAATAAAAAAACGGTTCAAGAAGAGATTGCTCCGCTGGCATAACCCCATCATCGATGGCCCGTTGATGCATGGCTGTCCCCGGCAAAACCCTGATGCCGGTAAAGGCGAACACCACGGTATTATTAAGTTTTTCTATATTTGCCAGCCCTTCCGCTATGGTATCTCTGGTCTCATCAGGCCCACCGAATATTACAAAATGGGCACAGGGCACATCCAGAGATACCGCCAGGTCATTAACCCTGACCACATCCTCAAAGGTAAAATCCTTCTGCAATCCAGCCAGAGTTGTATTGCAGCAGGCATCAGTACCCAATTCCATGGCACTGAGTCCGGCTCTTTTCATCAAGGCCAAGGCCTCGGCGGTCAGGTTCTGGGGCCGAAAATATCCACACCAGGGCGTTTTATTGCCGGCCCGGACCAAGGCTTCGGCGACCTCCAGATAATGGCCCTGGACATCGTTAAAAACCGAATCAGTGAAAAATATGGCTTTGGCGCCATACTTCGCGCCAACCCGCAATACTTCAGCCGCCACCTCCTCCGGATCCCTGAAACGATAAGCTTTTCCCTCAAGAACCGGATAAGAGCAATAACTGCAGCGGTACGGGCAACCGCGTTTGGTCTGAATATTCAACATCCCGCCCCAGCCAAGATAATGATCGGCAATCTTCTGATCATAAACAACCTTGGGCCAGACAGTTTCAGAGGGTTTGGATTTGAGAATTTTCTGGGCAGGAGTTCTACCGGCAGCAAGTTCAGCCGCCAGCCACGGCAACATTTTTTCGCCTTCACCAACCACGCCATAATCGGCTTTGAGCAGCTCCATAATGGTCTCAGGCATAATTGAAAAGGCTGGCCCACCGAGAACCAGCGGCGCCTGGCTGTACTGGCGGATAAAATCAACGGTCTCAATCACCCCGTCCATAAAGGCTTCCGGAGCGGTACTGTCCACCGTATCCAGATTACGGATAGACAAACCGATCAGGCCGAAGTCCCGGTCCCGCAAGACAGCACCAAGATCGGCCAGACCACCGTTGGCCAGTAGATCATAATGGCTCGCCTGAAAACCGGCTTCTTCCAGAGCGCCGAGCAGATGGGCTACACCAAGCGGATAAACCGGGAAAGGGGTGACCACCTGATTGGTGGAAACCAGCAGGCAATCAAACCCCATCAGGCAGCCCCTTTGTCAAGCTCCCAATTCCTCCGGTTGGCAGTCAAACGCGGCGGGGACTTATAGGTCCCATCGTCCATTTCCCTTTTAACCACCTTTTGAAAGAGACGGCCCATGCGCTGGGATTGCGAGATGTCTTTGTAGAAATTAGTCCAGGCGTAATGATACATCTCCTGGAGCTCATCGGGGGTCATGTTCTTTGGTTGAAAAACAACCTCTGCAGTGGTATAACGGCTCCAATCCTTGTGCAGGATCCGGCCGGCCTTTTCCAACTGGGCGGTAACCGGCGCATGGGGAAAAGGCGTCAGAATCGAGAATTCGGCCATATCCATCTCTATCTCAAGCAGGAAATCGACCAGCTTTTTGATATAATCGACATCCTGGTTATCCGGCCCCAGCAAAACAGCCGCCTCAACCCCAATGCCATGGTCCTTGAGACGCTTGACCCTATCCCGAATCACATCGGAGGTATCGAACACAGCCTGATATACATACCAGCAGCCAGCCTCAGCCGCCTTGGCCACCACCTCGTCTTCATCTAAAATCGGATGACAAACAAATTTCTTTTTGAGCGGGATCATTGCCTCAAACAGCTCCATGATCCAATCCCGATCCTGGGCCAACGAGTTATCGACCAGGAACAGACGATTATTGTCAATGGCCGCAATTTCATCCACCACCTGTTGAATGGGGCGGGGCCGGAACTGGCGGCCACCAAGATAGGCGGTCGCACAAGGAAAACAGTTAAAACGGCAGCCCCGCGAGGCATGGACCAGATCGACCATCGGTACGCCACGGTAGGTATACCGCTCCCGGTTCAAGATATCGCGCCGGGCCGGACCAACCGATTCAATTGGCGGGAAATCATGGAAATAATCATATTTGGCCTTCAGCCTGTCCTGTTGCCAGTCGCCAAGGACCCCGACCAAACGCCCGTCTTCCACTTCGCCGAGAAAGATGCTGTCCACCCCGGCCGCAACCTCTTCGGCATGGAGCATACTGCTAATGCCACCGGCGATGACCTTGATGCCTTTCTTCCGGTAAGCCGCAGCAATCTCAAGCCCACGATGTAACTGACAGGAGAGCATCATCGACAGCAAGACCACATCGGTGTCCTTATCCAGATCAAGTCGATCAACATTCTCATCAATAAACCTGACATCATACTCTGCCGGGACAGCCGCCGCCAGGCAGACCGGACCGTGGGGAGGAAGATGAAATTCGGTCTGCTCAGGTATTTTGGGCCACCGGGGATAAACAATCGTAATATTTGGCATTTTCAACTCACTATTCTAAAATTAACGGATACAATCTCTTTATCCTGGTTCTGGGCCTGTCCCACTGCCTCTCTGTTTCCCTGCAAAGACACAGGATAAACATCCAACTCACCAACTACCATAAAATCAAGCGAATCATCACAGTCGAGCCAACGCCTCGCTTCAGCCTCACCACCCGAACCGGGATCATCCACAAAAACCGAATAAACCGGCCCGGTCAGACCATAATGACTGGCCGCTTCTGCAAGGGCAATATTGGCCAGAGTATAACTGAAAAGAGTGGGGCTTGCCACCTCAAAGCCCTCTCTAAGGGTCTCGGCATAGGCAAGATCCGTCGTCAATGACCCGCAACGGGTTAAGCCGACCAGCCCGCCCCGCCCTGGCACGACAGACCGTTCGCCGCTCCTGCCCAGCAAGCCGTAAACCAACAGAATCCGGCCAACTTCAACCACGGCCAAACGGCTTATCTTGTCCATCCGGCCCCATCTTTTCGGCAATTCACCGAGAACCGCCAGGACATCATCCCCGGGCAGATCCTGATTAATATAGTCGTAACAAAGTTGCTGGGCCATTTATCTTTGTCCCCCGACACTCCGCTTGATCTCATCGATAATTTCCACCACATGCTCAGACAATATCGCAGAGAAATTATAAGCGATAAGATGCTTGCCGTCACGTCCGGCGGCCAGATCATAGACACTATTGTACTTATCGGTCCGGTGCCCCCTGACCTTTCCCTGCCAAACCATCTGATTGGTTGCCATCGAACGCAGCCGCAGGTCGATTTCAAGCTCAATATCGTATGAGACATACGGCAGACCCAAAACCCTGGTCAGCCAGGCATAGGCAAAGGAGCCGTAATAATAGCCACGCTCCTTAACCAGCGTACGCCGCAACACCCCTTCCAGACGGTAGTCCACCTGGCGATAGGGATCTTCCGGCAGGAAGACCACCTCTTGGGCCACTCCGCCGCGGCCCAGCACCTCTGCCATCGATTCCGCGACATTACTCTCCATCGGCTGGGAATTATAGGGAGAAAAAGGCGTATAAATCTCCGGCATGTCAGTGGAGATATCGATCCACAGAACTCCGGGAACCAGCCCCAGCCACTTCTGATTATCACTGCCACGGGTCCGGGGCCGCAGATCAACAAACCGGTCAACCCCGATTACCCCATCAACCGGGGTGCCGTGCCGCTCCGGCAAAGAAAGCGGCATCACGGATAAATCTAGATTGGGGGCGGCGCATCCGGCCAGAAAAACACATAGACAAAATAAAACCGCGTAAAGGGGCCGGACCGGACCGAAAACAGCTGTAGGTTGTATGTTTAGCTCGATGGTAGTACTCAATGCGCTGGACCGCTCCGAATTTTTTTTATTAATAGGGGCGAATAAGCTATAGTCTTGTGTTAAGAACAAAGGGGTACATAGCCTCTCAAGACGGCCCAGTATTCTAGCTCATATTCGCCTGAGATAAAAGATCAAATAATAATTATTATGAACAACAGACCATTACGTAAAAAATTACGGGACGATTTTTTTTATCTCCTGGCCCTGTCCTTCATTAAATTCTTGCGCCTGATCCCCCGGCGCCCGGCTCTGAGGCTCATGCGTTTACTGGCCCGCCTCGCCTTTCCGTTCGCCAGTGCGCCCCGGCAGAGAACAATAATCCATCTTGCCAGAGTTTACGGAAAGTCAAAAAATCCGCAGCAAATTAAAGCGCTGGCCCGGGCGGTCTTTGTCCACTTTGCCACCGTTTTTGTTGATGTGGTCCGCATGCCAGTCATTATCCGCTCCGGCATCAATAAAATGGTCTCCACCGAAGGAACCGAACATTTTGACCGGGCTTTCAAGGTCGGCAAAGGAGTAATTCTCACAACCTGCCATTTCGGTAATTTTGAATTACTGGGTGCCTGGATGGCCCAGAATGGTTATCCAATGAAGGTAATCGGCACCACCCTGTTCGATCCCCGTCTGGATCAAATTCTGCTTGAAATCAGAAAATGCTCCGGCAACAGCGCCATCTCCAGAGGCAAAAGTACCAGAGAGATAATAAGGACCTTGAAAAATGGTGCGGCAGTCGGCATGCTCATCGATCAGGACACCAAATCCCAGGGGGTTTTCGTCAACTTCTTCAACAAACCTGCCCACACCCCCACCGGCCCGGCGGTTCTGGCCCGGCGCCTGGATGTACCGATAATTCCGGCCTTTATGTACCTGAAAGATGACTTCAGCTATCATCTTGAATGCCAGCCGCCGCTGGAACTGGTCAGAACAGACGATGAGGACCACGATATCATCGTTAACACCCAGAAAATCTCCGATGCCTACGAGGCCATGATCCGCCGCTACCCGGAACAGTGGGTCTGGATGCATAAGCGCTGGAAGACCCAGCCGATACCGGCAACCGACAATGAAGTCAATTAACAATCATTATAAAAAGGGAATAACCATGAAAAAGGCACTTGGAACAATACTGGTAATACTGCTCGCCACCCTGCTGTGCACCGCCTGCAGCAAAGATGAGGAGAGCGTCGCCGAGAAGGCCCCAGGCAAGATCGATCAGATCAACAAAAAGACCGCCGATGCCATCGTTAAAAGAATCAAGACCCCACTCGACAAGGCCAGATTGACCCAGGGTCTCGGCGACAAACGGATGGAAGAAATGGACAAGACCTTTCAGGAGCAGTAAGCATCTTGAATGCTGCAACCGAGATAATCTTGATATGACTTATTTTCTGTGCAGCAACTTTTTAACCTTACCGCTCAATATCAAGATCGGGCTGAAATCGTGGCTATATCTTCCACGTCGTAGACTTTATGTTTTTGACAAACCGGAGCATCCTAAGTTACATTGCCGCACTTGGAAATCAGGCGGCCCTGTAAAACAATAATGACACACTACAAATTCAACTAGGTTAAGTAGACCAAATGCGACCTCGATTAAGCTCAGTTTATATTGTCTTTTTGACTCTTTTATCCATCATAACCTTCTCCGGGCAATGTTACGCCGTGGTTTATGGCTATATCCCCAACAGCACTGACAATAATTTATCCGTCATAAACACTGAAGATAGTGCAGCCGTCATAACTCCGATACCCGTCGGCACTGCTCCGACAGGGGTCGCTACCGCGCCCGCCGGGGACTACGTCTATGTGACCAACAGATCTGCCGCCACCTTATCACAGATAGATCCTCAGACCAGAGTTGAAATCATACATACCATCGGAACAGACCCAATCGGAGTTGCAGTGA
>DAOVJK010000091.1 GCA_030673265.1 Pseudomonadota bacterium
CGGCAAGTTCCGAAATTTTCTCTATCTGCTTGCCGGTAATAAACAACGCCTTGGCCTTAGATTCCGACAGGACATGCAGCACATCAGATTCAGGGAAGTCCGGCAGGATTGGCACAACAACCGCCCCCAACCTGACCGCACCCATATAGACCATGCCCCATTGAGGAGAGTTCTCGGCCAGAACAACCACCCGATCCCCATGTTTAACTCCGATCTCACGCAGACGAACCGCGACCTGAAGAACATTAGCTCGGAATTCCCGATAGGTGGTCGGGGTCTGAAAGGCAAAACTGACCAAAGGACGGTCAGCAAATTTATCACAACTGGAATCGATCAACTCATTAAGGGTCATGGGGTTCAACGGTGATTCGGTCATTTATCTGCTCCTGCTTGAAACGAGGATCCTTTCATCATTACAATTTCTTATATATTATATATGGACTCTTTTGTACTAAAGCAAAATACACCACTTCGCGCCATGACTTTTTTAACCACAACATGGTACGGCGAAAAACCGGGGAATAAACAAAATAAGCCAAGATTACCCCTTGCCCACCCGCCGACTTGACTTGCGCAAATCTGTTTACATTAAAGTAAAATCAATTATTCTTGGCCCGAAACAACTTTATTGGCATTGCGCGAGCAGAAGAACAAGGACATACCCATGATAATTAAGCCGCTTACCACCTCTTCCCCGGCAGGAGCCAAAAAACTGGCCGCTTTGCAGGATCGTTTCCAGTCCAGCGACAGCAGTTGCCGTCAGGTTGTCACCGACATTATCCAGGACATCAGGCAACGCGGCGATGAGGCCCTGGTTGAATATACCCGCAAATTTGATGCCCCCGATTTCACCATCGACCAGCTCAAAGTCACCGGGCCGGAAATAGAGCAGGCCTTCGATCTGGTTGACCATGATCTGAACGCTACTCTGGATCTGGCTATTAAGCGGATTCAAACCTTTCACGAACATGAAAAAGAAGAATCATGGACCATCACCGGCGACCACGGCATCATTACCGGTCGCCTGGTCAACCCGGTTGATTCAGCCGGTCTATACGTACCCGGTGGCCAGGGCGGCCAGACCCCGCTGGTTTCATCGGTCCTGATGAACGGCATTCCGGCCGGGATCGCCGGGGTAAAGAAACGGGTGATGGTTACGCCCGCCAACAATGAAGGAAAGGTTAATCCGGCCCTGCTGGTCGCTGCCAGCAAGATCGGGATCGATGAAATCTACAAGGTGGGCAGCGCCTGGGCCATTGCAGCCCTCGCCTACGGGACCGCCTCGATTCCCAAGGTGGATGTGATCGTCGGCCCCGGCAATCAGTTCGTGGCCGAAGCCAAGCAACAAGTATCCGGCCGGGTCCGGATCGACATGGTCGCCGGTCCCAGTGAGGTGCTGATCATCGCCGACCAGACCGCCACCCCGGCTTATGCTGCGGCCGACATGCTGGCCCAGGCCGAACATGACCCCCAGGCCCTGGCCATTCTGGTCACCACCAGTCAGGAAATCGCCGCCCAGGTCAGCAAAGAACTGGAGGCCCAACTGCCAAAATTGAGCCGAGAGGCGATCGCCCGCAAGGCCCTGGCTGAAAAAGGGGTAATTCTGATAGCCAACTCCATTGACGAAGCAATCGAGATTGCCAACCAGCTGGCCGCCGAGCATCTGGAACTGATGATCGACAAAGCCTTTGACTGGGTAAAAAAGATCAGACACGCCGGGGCAATCTTCGTCGGCAATAATGTGCCGGAATCAACCGGCGATTATCTGGCCGGTCCCAACCACGTCCTGCCCACCATGGGCACCGCCCGTTTTTCATCGGCCCTGGGCGTTGAGACCTTCGTCAAAAAATCAAGCCTGATCTCCTACC
The DNA here is from genome assembly GCA_030673265.1 of Pseudomonadota bacterium. Lineage (GTDB taxonomy): Bacteria > Desulfobacterota > Desulfobulbia > Desulfobulbales > JAGXFP01 > JAGXFP01. The sequence continues at coordinate 1,869 of DAOVJK010000091.1, forward strand.
CCCGCGAAGCCCTGCTGGCCGACAGCGAACACATCCAACGGTTGGCTAATCTTGAAGGCCTGACCGGCCACGCCCGTTCCGCCGCAATCAGGACAGATGACTGCAAGTGAGATTTTTCACCGGGGCCTGAACCGCCTCGGCCTTGACCTCACCGGCCAGGCCATTGACCTGCTCTGCGACTATCTTGCCGAGCTGCAGAAATGGAACAAGCGGATAAATCTGGTTGCCGACGCTCCTTTGGAAACCCTGATCGAAACCCATTTTCTTGATTCCCTGACCCTGCTGCCACTCGTTAAAAGCTGTCCGCCTCCCGGGCTGATGGATGTCGGCAGCGGCGCCGGGTTTCCCGGTCTCGTTCTCAAGATTGCCTGCCCGGATCTGCAAGTAACCCTGATTGAACCGCGCCAGAAACGCACCGCTTTTATGCGGCAGGTGATCCGGGCTCTTGGCTTAAAGGGGGTTTCGGTCCTGGAAACCCGCCTCGAAAAAGACAATGAGCAATTGAACACATGGCAGAACGCCACGCCGATACTAACCTGCCGCGCCTTCGCCTCGATCAACCTGTTTCTCGATCTGGCCGAACCGTTCTGCGCCCCCGGCGGCAAGGTGATCTGCATGAAGGGCCGCAAGGCAACAGCCGAAGTCGCCGAATGGCAGCAACTATCCGCGACCAGCCCCTTCAAACTCACCGAAACCATCGAAACCGCCCTGCCCTTTACCGACATCCCGCGAAAACTGCTGGTCTTCACCAAAGGCTAATCCAAGACTGGCCTGATATTTAACGGTTTAACCTCAGTAAACATCATGAATCTTGGTTTATTTATGATTTGGAAAAGACATCTTTAACAAGCTAGGTTAAACTTCTTTGGAAATATCTTGACTCGGCAATTACGTAAGATGTCCCCATAATTTGTGGCTGTGCAAAATGTCAATAAGTCAAGCCTGACCCTGTTATGAGGTGTTTTGAGGTGATGGGAAATCTCCGCTTTCCTCTTGACTTTACTTATCATGGATGTCCCCGGAATTCCATCTATTAAAGGAGAGAAATAATTATGGAACGAACATTTGTAGCTATAAAACCAGATGGAGTTGAAAAAGGGTTGATTGGCGAAATTATCACCCGGTTTGAGAGAAAAGGTTATAAACTTCTTGGCCTGAAATTCCTGAATGTCAAAACGGAATTGGCGCATAAACATTACAAGGAACACATCGGTAAACCCTTTTTTGATGACCTAGTGGAATTTATTATTTCTGGACCAGTAGTAGCGATGGCTTGGGAAGGCAATCAAGTTGTATCTGGTGCAAGGAAGCTCATCGGGGCAACAAATCCTGCAGACGCTGCCCCTGGAACTATCAGGGCCGATTATGCCATTAGCGTTGGAAGGAATATTATCCACGGAGCAGATTCGATAGCCAGTGCTGAGCGTGAAATGGGGCTTTTTTTTGAAGCCAGAGAATTAACGTGAGACAATGAGTAGATAATATGAAGTGCAAAGTTAATCGTGTGTTTAGTTGTTGACACACATTGTGGTCAATTTTTCTAACATCAATTCTATCATAGGTTATGAATTATGAAGGAGACATGAATTCTGTGCTACTAAGCTCCAGAAAACAACCGCCATATTCTTATATCAATTAATCAAATTATAAATTAAAAAAGTTGTAGAACTTCTACATAATTAAAGGGCAGATGATTACAATAAATCATGACCATGAATTGTTATTTGGCACTTGTTGATTAAATGACATTATACAAATCCGATAACACCACTTTGAGAAATCACCTACTATTAAGCCCCTTAAGATATCCTGGGGGGAAGGCGCGTCTTGCAACACTTCTTGCCTCTTTTATGGAAGCGAATGGTTGCAAAGAAGAGGGGCGCTATTATGAACCTTTTGCCGGTGGGTCTGGAGCTGCGTTGCGCTTGTTAGGGGAGGGGCGAACTAGTGAATTGTTTCTAAATGACGCGGATCCGTGTATTTACGCTTTTTGGAGTATTGTTTTATCTGAACCAGACCGATTTGTAGAATGCCTCTTAAATATACCTCTCACAATTGATGAGTGGAGAAAGCAACGATCTGTTTATGCTGAGCCCAATGCACATTCTGTATTTGATGTTGGTTTTGCAACATTTTATTTAAATCGATGTAATCGATCAGGGATTCTATCTGGTGCTGGCCCTATTGGGGGGTACTCTCAAGAAGGCAAGTGGCGGTTGGACGCTAGGTTTAATAAGAAAAAATTAATCGCCCAAATTTTATCGTTAAAAAGATATAGAGACTCAATTCATTTCTATAATTTAGATGCCATCGATTTTCTAACTTCATATTTGCCAAGGGGCAGGAAAAGAGAAGAAGTGTTTGTGTATCTTGATCCTCCTTATTATTACGCTGGTAAAAGATTGTATTTAAATTACTACAAAGATAAGGAGCATTTGGCTCTCGCTAAATATATTCTTAGGCAGAAGACATTGAAGTGGGTAATGACTTATGATCGGAGTGATTTTATTGGTAAAATTTACAACTCATGTGATGAATTTTACTTTTCCCTACGATACAGCCTTCAAAAGAAACAAGAAGCAAGTGAGTTGTTAGTAGTTCCTCGTCATCTAACTATGCCTGATATCTCGAAAATGGATGGAAGTAAATATAAATTAAAATGTGCATAAATGCAGGTTAGGCAACCTCCAAAAGTCTGAAATTAAAAGAAATATTTTTTTATCAATAATGTCTTTTATACTTTTTCATCAAATTATTGTATTATATTAATACCACGGGGTGGTAAGTAAAATTAAATGTTGTGAAAAGGAGTATGAGATGGAATCAAACGGCTTATGTCGGTTTTGTGACATAGTAAAGGGCAAATTTCATTATGGTGACATAGATAAGCCTATTGCACATAATGAGGAGTTTTATGCAATTGCTTCTATTGGTGCTTTGGTTGAAGGATGGACATTAATAATCCCATACAAGCATCAATTATCTATGCGCAAAACCTACGTGAATCCACTGTTTCTCAATCTTGCAGGGAAGGTACTTCCATCCCTAATTGAAAAGTATGGATCAGTAATTGCCTTTGAACACGGAGCTAATAAAGAAGAATCAATTACTGCATGCGGTACAGATCATGCACACATTCATTTGGTCCCTTGGGAAGGTTCATTATTTTATAAACGTAATAATTATGGAATGAAATGGGATCAGTGCCGAGCATCAGAAATTGCTGACAAAGCTAACGGGAAAGAATATTTATTTTATGCCGAGTTGGGGGGTAAAGAGTCGTGGGAAGATCCATTAGGTGTAATCCATATTCTAGAAAATCCGACATCGCAATTTTTTCGTAAGATCATAGCAGAGCAACTTGGGAGACCGGAAGTTTCAGATTACAAAATACATCCTCGTCTAAGTGTAGCTAGGCAAACTCGGAATACTCTTGTTGCACCATCATTTTAAGTAATTACCAAATTACAAGGCAAGACATATGACAAAAGCAAGTGGTGAAGAAAATGCCGGTGGGGCTACCCACCCACCAAGTGACCCCAATGCAGGTGTTGGTGACCCTACTGATGGGAGAGATGCTCATGACTGGAAATCAAAATATAGTCCTGAAGCTAGAAAAGAGATTAATCATGAAGCCATTGCGATTGTTTTTACTATATGTCTTGTTTATGTAATATTATTGATGGTTTGGAAAGGATGGGCTTGCCTTTGGCTCTCTATTACAATCCCTGAGAAGATCATTATTTTCAATAGATATGCTTATTTTGGACTTTCAGGCCTATTGGGTGGCACTGTTTTTAGTATGAAGTATTTGTACAGGACTGCAGCAAGGGGCTGGTGGCATCAGGACAGGAAACTTTGGAGGATGACTTCTCCTTTGGTCGGAATGGTACTTGCCTTTGTCGTTGGTGCAATGATTGATTCTAGAATGCTTCCCACCAATGGTTCTATTAGTGCTTCCTATGCGATATCAATAGGTTTCTTGGTAGGATATTTCGCAGATCAAGCTATAGCTAAAATGTATGAGGTTGCAATGGTTGTTTTTGGTACTAGCGCAACAACGAAAACTGGCGATGTCAAGAAATAATCAAACACCGTTAGCCCCCCTAGCCCCCCTCATCTATGTTTCGGTGTCAGGTTTGGCCGAAATAATTCATCCTGATTCAATATCCATACCTATTGTCGGTGAAAAGGCCTTTGGTTTAACATGTTTGCCAAAGCCTTGGACCCTACCATTTATAGTGATTACAGATGAGATGCTGGCTCTTTACAGTAAATGTGATCCCAAGAAACGAGACCAATTCCTTTCTCAGTGGAGCAAAAGGATTTGTTTAGCATGTTTGTCAGCAGGAATAGAGGAACACGATCCCATAATAGTAAGATCTTCTGGTTGCAACGAAGGGTTAGATGATAGGGGTAGATTTTATTCAGTACGGGGAGATTTTCAAAATCTAGTGCTACCTTTAGCTGAGTGTCTATCGAAAATTGATTCTGATTATGATTTAAGAAAACAAAAAGTACCTTTAATAGTTCAAAAATGCATAATCCCAATTTCGGCAAGTGGTCATCTCTCAAACGAGAGAAGATTTTATGAGGAGAAAAGGGATTGGATTGGTGAATATGAAGAAATTGCTCACAAAAGTAAAAAACCTTTTGAGATACATTTACGAAATTGGCGTGAAAAAATAGTTGTAGGGAAAAGTTCGGAGGTTGCGCTTTCATGTAACTTAAGTGCTCATATCGTTAAGGTGCTAAAGACCCCTGCCGCTTGGGCTCGCGAAAAGAGTTTAAGGATTCATTTTGAGTGGGTCTGGGATGGGGCAAGGATATACATCGTTCAGGCTGATCAAGAGCGAGATACTGACGGGGTTGATCCGACAAAATGTCACAGTATTCCGAAGATCGATCTGAGCAGTTTCAAGCCCAAATGTTTACAAGAGATCACAAAAGAACTTGCAGAGAGGTATAACAAAGTAAGTAATGTTTTTATATATCAAAAATTAGGATTGCCCGTAACGAAACTTTATGTTCTTGATGACCAAAATTTAATCAATAATCTTGCTAAAGGGGTAATTACACCTGAATTAGAAGCAGATATATCTGTCTTGGTTGCAGGCTCTTTGGTAATTAGAATTGATATTGCCACAGACGAGAAAGTAGAACGACAACTGTTACCAAGGACAGACCAAGTTCGCGATGCTGATGTAGCCATAAATTGGTTGAAAGAAAAGAGTGCGGAGATAAAAGCGGCAGGTGATTATGATCTGATTTTTATATTTCATAACTTTGTACCTGCCGTGTCTTCAGCATTCGCATATGCGGCTCCAGGTGAACGAAAAGTGCAAATAGAATCACTTTGGGGGTTACCTGAAGGGCTTTATTACAATGCGCATGATAAGTTTATTGTCGACACGAAAATCCCTCCCGGAAAGAAATTAGATGTTTGTGATTTTGATAACTTTGTTGTTTCCACGAGCAAGAAATGTAAGCGTTTTTTTGTTTCTCCAGAACAGGATGGGCATTGGGCAACAATGTCCCTGAAGCCTCCTTTTGATTGGAATAAATCAATTCAGAAGGAGCAATGGATCAAGGAAATTGCCTTTGAATCGAGAAGGATCGCTGAAGAGAAAGGTTACCCGCTTAGTATTATGTGGTTTGTGGGTGTCCCTCCGCAAGTGTGTCCAAGGCCAATCTTTCCCTGGTATGATGAACCATATGATCCAAAGGTAGCGAGTCGAGCAAAGCCTCATCGGAAAAAGACCCCCTTCGATAAAGAAGTCCTAATCCGGTCTAGCGCAGATATTGAAAGGTTGAAAGAGGATGTTTCAGAAGGCCGTCATATGGTGCGGCTCATAAAAATCCAGCCACAAGAAGAAGCATTATTACGAGACAAGAATACCCTCAAAACAATTGGGGAATTAGCAATAGAAATTGATGCAATTATTCGATTAGAAGGTGGGGTGTTATCCCACGCTTATTATCAATTATTAGAAACCAAAGCGGTGGTTGAAGTTTTACATCCCTTTGAGGGGTTTGAGGATAAACAAGAATTCAATAAACTTGTCCGTGATAAAGTACCATCTAACATTGAAAATGGTGGGGAGGTAGTCACCAAAACTCGTTTGTCAGGGGAAATGTTTCTAAGGTTTTTACGAGAAAAATTAATAGAAGAATCTTTTGAGGTTTTAGAGGCTATTGATCAAGATTCGATTATTGGGGAATTAGCTGACTTGTCTGAAGTGGTTGATGCTATTTTGTCAGAGCTAGGCGTTAATCATGAAGAGCTAAGAAAGCGTCAAGAAGCAAAAAGAGAGAAAGCAGGTGGTTTTAAAAATGGCTTAGTTTTGTTAGAAACAAGAAATCCTCTCCCAATCCAAAAAGGTTTGGTTGATAACTCTTTACTCCAAGACATACTTGGCCCAAAAAGTATTGGAGATAATATCTATATTGAAGCCAAAGAAATTCTTGATCGTGGGCATAAAATTGAAAAATGGAGCGACAAGAGGGAGCATCCAGCGGCCATTGAAGATATATTAAATCTGAAGATCCCTGTCGTAAGAGATGAGTGGGAAGCTGTTACTACAATTAAAGATTCAAAAGGTAAATCAGACCAGGTCTACAAAATAAAAATTACCGGAAAACGAGATGCTGCAAACCTAGAGGTTAATTTGTCAGTGTTTGCTACAGGCAAACAGCTTAAGCTTTTCTAAAATAAAGGTAATCAATTCGGGAGAATTCGAGTAAGGGGTCAAGTAAGGGGTCAGGTCCGCTTTTGACCTTTCTGTAAGTAAGGGGTCAGGTCCGCTTTTGACCTTTCTGTAGAAAGTCCACATACCTCCCTAGTATGTGACTCTGACTGAAGATAATCAGTAAACATCATAAGTTTTTGCCGTTTAAAGATGTATAGCGGTTATCTTAATCTTAAGTTCGATCCTTGTGCTATAACCCGGTTATAAACTCCCCGAAAAAAAATACTATTGCCGCTTGTTGAATATTTCTGATTCAAATTCTTCTCAAACTTTCGAAAGTTTAAAAAAATCTCGGAAAACCTTTTCTTATTTAAGGAAAATGGCTCCCACACCAAATTTATCAAAAAAGCCCTACACGATTTATCAAATATCCCTGACAGAACATATGATCTAGGCGTTATAAACTTTTAGTTCTTCTAACTGTTGTTTGTATAATAAAAAAGGAGGGCTTACAATGAAGGTACACCACAGGGGAAAAGACGTTTTGATGGGCTGTTTCGGTCCTTGCGGCAGATTATTTATTCTGTCGGTCACCTTGACCGTTATGGTTCAGGGGTGCAAGCCTTTAATTGAGGCTGACCTTCTTCATCCCGATGCCGACAAACAAATCACGTTTACGGCAACCAGAGGCAACGTGAACGGGACCATTACCCAGATGGAGATAAAAGTGGCAGACTCTATCGTGGCTTCAGCACCGGGCGATTCGGCCACGCATACGGGCGGGCCTTATTATCCCTTTTCCAATAACAAGCTTTACTTCCAGACCATCGCTACAAAATCGGGAGGAACCGAGGTCAGCAGTAACAAGAAATGGGTATACATAGCAAATCCCCGGGGCTGCTATACGTTCACAGCTCCTACCGGCTCGGACAACGGCTATCCGGCGGCTACCTCGGAGCAGACCGGAGCCAATCTCTACCGTCTTGATAAGAGCATCGTCAGTACCCATGCCATGTACGCCGTTCAGGAATATGCCAACAATCAGGGCATGACAGCAACCGAGGTTCTGGCAACGTCCGATACCATAGTCGCGGCAGTCGCATGGTATGTAGACGAACACATGAGCTGGCGTCGGGACAGTTTTCGTTTCCTCCCAGTCAACGACCTGGCCTTTGGAGATTTCAACGGTGACGGAACAACGGATGTCTTCAGCCACTGGGGTGGCAAGTGGCACGTGTCCTACGGAGGTGGTTGGCAGGATCTGGCCACCTCTGATATCAGCGTGGGCGACCTGGGCTTTGGTGATTTCGGGACATCAAGCA
>DAOVJK010000006.1 GCA_030673265.1 Pseudomonadota bacterium
GTGGCTATATTCCATGCTTATCTTGGCCGCTGGTATTGGTGGGCGCATGTGGGCGGAACAACGACATCCCGGATTAACAGCCGAAAGACAAAATATTGAAAATGTCCAAAACGCAAAAGCCTGGGACAAAGTGCTTGCTCCACTGATGGCGGTGAGTGTCGTATTTCCTATGGGCATTGTAGCTGGGCTCGATCACCGCTATAACTGGTCCTCCGAATTTCCGCTATGGCTCATCGTGCTCGGCTTCATCTTGATCTCGCTCGGATACGCTTTCGCTGTGTGGGCATTGGTAGAGAACCGCTTTTTCTCCAGCGTGGTGCGTATTCAGGCGGATCGAGGGCATGTGGTGTGTGACAGTGGCCCATACCGGATTGTGCGGCATCCGGGCTATGCCGGAAATATTCCGCCACTGCTGGGCATTGTGCTGGCCTTAGGCTCGGTGTGGACACTTATTCCGGCAGTGGTGGCGTTGATCATCGCGGTGATCAGAACCGCACTGGAAGACCAGACTCTACAGGAAGAGTTGCCGGGCTATCGAGACTATGCGCGGCGCGTGCGCTATCGGTTGATTCCGGGGATTTACTGAGGGGTCTCGCCCCTGCTGCGATTTGATTTGGTGGATGGGAATGGTTTGTTTTCAAAATGTGCAAGAGAGCGTGTAAGAGCGCGCCCAACAACCGCTTGCACACCGACCCCCGCTACGCGCTTGGAGGGCGGACCCGGGTCAGGCTTGCGCTATTGCGTTATTCTTGATATAAGAAAAATTTTGGGTCGGGCCAAGCTAACCAGCTGTAAACACGTCTAAATCACCTGGATATTGGTCGTTTTTTTGCCTTAGAGTGCCCTTTTCACACGAAAAAGGTCACTCTAAGAAAAGTTTGTATTTAATTTGACATATTTATTGATGTTTAAGATTGTCAGGCTATGCCTTAAAAAGCGGGTCAAGTTCACTCCTGTTGGTCGCAAGAAATCTGGACATCCGGAGTGGCTAGATTTCTAGGGATATTCCTGTTAATGCCGGGGATTTGCTTAATTTTTATTAATTAAGCCTTTGAGCTTCTCTTTTACAGCAGCACTCTTATTTGTTAATTCAATGCCGTAACATCTGGTGCTTGAAACTTGATCAAAAAAGGAATGTACTACTTTGCCATTATTTATGAAAAGACAAATACTGGTATTGTCGCTTAATTCACATGGAGGGATAATAATGAAAATCCCATTTATCGGTGTGTTTACAGGGTATTCTTCTTCTGAAGAATACCCATCAATAAGTAAACCAACCGCACTGATATCCCTTACGCAGACTGTATCTAAAGTGTCGAAATTGTTTGTTAAAAGGGCTGTAGTCCCAACTGGAGCAGGGATCCTTTTGGCGCTTCTCTTTTCCAGGATAGAGGTTGTGTCTTTGCTTGCCATTTCTTCTTACTCTTAAAATCAAAACTAATATCGTTGCATACGATAATCAGTTACTTGTGGTTTTCAAGGAATTGATTGATTTATATGTCAGGGTCAATTGGCATCCAACCTAATTTAATTACAATTATTAAAAAAATAAATGGGGCTATCCCGTATTCTTAAGTAGGGACTGCCCTCATTTTTCTAGCAACACTTCAAATGATCTTATGGAAGAAAATTTATGACTTGAATCTGGATACTGCTAAAACGTATACATCAGAAATTAGTTGTCTGATTTTCTTTTGAAAAATCATCCATAGATTAATTCACTTTCTATCGGGACTATTTCCTCTGACCCGCAATTAGGGCAAACATTTATGACATCAAACGACTTCGGTGCTGTTTTTTTGAGTTTGGTGGTATTAACCTCATGACAGAAAGCTTTCTTACAATTAAGGCAATATTTATTGGCATCGTATTCCCCTTGGCATTTCTCACACTTCTGGCCCATTGTACTCTCCAATGATTCAATATGTATTCAGACGAAAACAGCTTTTTATGGCGGTAGGTATTGAAAAGTAAAATTGCTTGAGAATAACTATTGCTGACCAACCTTATCGAAGTTTAGTGTTTCAAGCAGACATCATGAAATCTTCAAGATTGAGGATGTTTACTATATTTAAAGATTTGATGTGTAGTGGTATCTGGCAAGACCCTACAATAATGGGAATGATTTTTTTTACTAGATAGGGTTTACCCTACTTCAGAAAAGGCTCAAGTCTTTGCTTGGTTCCTGTTTCGTTGTGAAGAAATCCAAACGGGTGGCATGTGGCGTAAAACAAAAAAAAGAACCTACAGCTAAAAGCCGTAAGTCCTTGAATTTTCATGGTAGCGGGGGCCGGATTTGAACCGACGACCTTCGGGTTATGAGCCCGACGAGCTACCGAACTGCTCCACCCCGCGTCATTGAGCCGACATATATAACCCATAGGGGGAAATTGTCAATACTATTTGTTAATTAAAGAGGGTCTTGGTTGAAAATATATTCGACTGGAACTTGTTGAAATCTTTAAAAAAACTCGTGATATCGTTAAGTTCGGACATGCAGAGCTAACCGTTGGCAATTAGCCGTAACTTTTCCAGAAAATAATCGGGGAAACGGGTCAGTTTACCCTGAAGATCGACACAGGCATGGATGGTGTAGCCCTTAACCAGTAACCGCTGGTCATCAGCGCGAGTTATCCGATGGTTGAAACGGCAGGACATCTTCTTGACATCTTGAACAGAGGTTTCAACTATCAACAGGTCATCGTAGCGGGCCGAGGCCTTGTAGCGGGTGTGACATTCCACCACCGGTAAGATATAACCTTGTTCTTCCAGCTCCCGATATGAGGCGCCGTGGGTCCGGAGAATCTCGGTCCGGCCCGCTTCAAAGAACCGCAGGTAATTAGCGTAATAGACCACGCCGCCGGAATCGGTGTCTCCGTAGATAACCCGGCACTCGCTACGATGGATCGTTCCGCCGGTGGATTCGTTAGCAATTTTGTCCATTATCTCATGGCTCCATCAAGCGGTTGAAGAAATCCTGGCCATTGGCGTAGAGCATTCCGGTTTTAATGGCATTCTGTTCTGTATAAGTCAGTCCTGAAGCAATTCCTGCCTGTTCTGAATCATAGATAGCAATCGGCACCGGCATACTATTATGGGTCCTGGTTTGCAGTGGAGTAAAGTGATCCATAGCAACCAGCAACCTGAACGGAGGGCCATTTTGTAACCCCTCCAGAACCGGTTTGACAACTTTACGATCAAAATCACCAATGGCTTTGAGTTTGTCAGCCATAGATCCCTGGTGGCCCGCCTCATCCGGCGCTTCGACGTGAACCACCACCAGATCCTCATCAACAATGGCCTGCAGGGCGGCTTCAACCTTGCCTGCATAATTGGTATCGATATAACCGGTGGCGCCTGCAACGTCGATGATCCGCAGACCGGCGTAGGTGCCAATCCCTTTGAGCAGATCGACGGCGGAAATCAGACTGCCGGTAACCCCGTATCTTTCCCTTAAGGTGGGCATGAGCGGCGCCTTGCCCTGACCCCAGAGCCAGATCGCATTGGCCGGATGCTCGCCCTTAGCCTGGCGCTGAAGATTGAGCGGGTGAGAGGCCAGAATATCACAGGCCTTTTGGATGGTTTCGCCCACGGGGCTTGCCAGCATGCTATGCCAGAATTCGGTAACCGTTCCACCGGTATGGTCATGGGGGGGCTCGGCAACATAATCCTCGGGACCGTCTTCGACCACCAGCAGATGGCGATAACTAATTCCCGGATAAAAATGGCTATGGTCGTTATTTAGCTGTTGGGCCAAGGCGTTGAGCAATTGATGGGCATCAGGGGTGGAGATATGACCGCCGCTGTAATCAACCATGGTAACCCGGCCATCGGCAGCGTGATCAAGGGTCACAAGGTTACAGCGAAAGGCAAGATCCCGGGGCCCGAGCTCGACGCCCATGCTGGCAGCTTCCAGCGGCGAGCGACCGGAATAGAACTCTTCGGGCCGATAGCCGAGCAGCGACAGATTGGCCACATCACTACCGGGGGGGAAACCGTCCGGTACCGTTTTCAGGAGCGCTAATTCCCCGTTAGTTGCCACAAAGTCCATGGCGGGGGTGTCAACATACTCCAGAGGGGTGCGGTCACCTAGCTCGGCAATGGGCAGATCACCCATGCCGTCGCCGATCAGAATTACAGTCTTAGTCCGGCCCATTCGTATCGTCCTGCAGAATCCGGATCTTTACGGTCTTGGCCGGGCAGATGTCCAGACTGTCAATCTCGGCAAGGGCCGCTTTAACTGCTGATTCACTGGCTTCGTAGGCACGGATCACCACTGGCACCATGCCTCCTTTTTCCCGGCCTTTCTGAAGCACTGATTCAATACTTATACCGTGCTTGCCAAGAATACCGGCCAGGGTGGACAGAACCCCTGGTTCATCCAGCGCGGAGATTCGGAAGTAATAGGGGCAGTGAAGCTCGGCCATCGGCGTAATCCGGCCAGGGACGATATTCTCCGGTTGATATGAAAGGCTGGGAACCCGGTTTATAGAATCACTGACAATGTTGCGGGCAATATCAACGACATCGGCCGCGACAGCACTGCCGGTAGGCATCTGGCCGGCGCCCAGTCCGTAAAGCAGAACATTGCCAACCATATCACCGGTGAAATGGATCCCGTTATAGGCGCCGCCGATATTGGCCAGCATGTGTCTTTCCGGCACCATGGTCGGATGGACCCTGGCTTCAACATGGTCGTCATGATTAACGCTGACAGCCAACAGCTTGATCCGATAGCCGAACTCGCGGGCAAACTCGATATCAATCGGTTCAATAGAGGTAATTCCCTCGGTGCTGATATCCTCAAGCTTGACGTGCATGCCGTAAGCCATGGTCATCAGAATCACCAGTTTGTGGGCGGTATCAATGCCCTCGATGTCATAGGTGGGGTCGGCTTCGGCATAACCGATAGCCTGGGCCTCGGCCAGCACCTCCTGAAATGGGGCGCCTTCGTCAGTCATCTTGTTAAGGATATAGTTGCCGGTACCGTTCATGATACCCATAATCGACATGATCTTGTTGGCAACCAGTCCCTCTTTAAGGGCCTTGATCACCGGAATGCCGCCGCCAACGCTGGCCTCGAAACCGACTTCCACATTATTTGCCGCGGCGGCATTGAATATTTCCATACCATGCTGGGAAACCAGGGCCTTATTGGCGGTGACTACATGTTTGCCGCTGGCAATAGCTTTGAGGATAAAGGTCTTAGCCGGCTCGATACCACCGATCAGTTCGATAACGATATCAATTTCCGGATCGGAGAAGATATCCTCAACATCCTTGGTCAGGGTCACCTCGCCCAGGTGGGCGGGAATGGCTTCGACATATAAATCAGCGACGGTTTTGAGACGAATGCGATGACCGGTTCTTTTTTCCAGGCGGGCGGCCTGCTCGTGCAAAACTTCGGCGGTGCCGCTGCCCACGGTGCCAAAACCGATCAGTCCAACGTTGATTGTTTTCATAGGGTCAACCTTTTTGAGTCTTCTGAGCAATAGATCCGTTTTTGCACAGATCCGTATTTTTAGAGAATAGCTTTCTTTATATAAACGAACAGCAAGAATTACCTTCTTTACGTATATATGTCAAAAAGAATAACCGGCTTTATTGATGAACTTTTTACCGGCAACCTTCTCTGGGTATTCAATAACGCCGATTTGGCAAATATGGGGATGGAATATCCATTCGCAGGCGATTGCTTTCAGGGGCAGTTGCATTGACATATGAACCAAAAAAAATTAAACAGATTAAGGCAATTCCATTGGGTGGCCGACTTCTTATCAGTCCTTTAGCCCAGACACTTTTCAGAGGTAACGATCACGTGGATAATCTCAGTCTTTTCGGCATGTTCTGGCATGCAGGATTTGTGGTTAAATTCGTCATGCTGCTGTTGCTGTTTTTTTCGCTTGGCTCATGGTATATAATTTTCAACAGATACATGCGTTTCAAAATAATTCGTAAAAATACCTATAGTTTTCTGGAAGCCTTTTGGGATTGTAAAAGCCTGGCCGAGGCAAATAGAACCATCGATCAATCTTTAGATTGCCCGGAGCATTCGATCTTCAAATCCGGCTACAATGAACTGCAAAAAATCACCAGAAGCAAGCCACACGGCGCTGATGATGAGTCCTTGGCAATGCGAATGGCCGGCGTCGATAATCTCAAACGGTGCCTTCTGAAAGCCGAAACCATGGCAATTAACGAACTAAGTCACAATCTCTCCTTTTTGGCTACCACCGGCAGCGCCACTCCTTTTATTGGCCTGTTTGGAACGGTATGGGGCATCATGGCTTCATTCCATGAAATTGGTAAAAGTGGCTCTGCATCCCTTGCCGTAGTGGCGCCAGGTATCTCCGAGGCCCTGGTGGCTACAGCTGCCGGTCTGGCTGTCGCCATCCCCGCGGTAATTTTCTATAACTACTACTCCAACAGGGTGGGCGAAATGGAAGGCGAGATGCAATCATTCAGCGCCGATTTCATGAATCTGATTGAACGCGATCTAATCTCCAAAGTCTGATGGCGATCAAGTTGCCAGCTACAGGTAATCATCATGGGATTTAGTCCTCGAAACGGTAAAAACGGTCTGGTTGCTGACATCAATGTTACCCCGTTGGTGGATGTTATGCTGGTTCTGCTGATCATCTTTATGGTCACAGCGCCGATGATGAGCCAGGGCGTTGATGTCGATCTGCCTGAAACCACCGCCCAGCCCCTGCCTCAAAAAGAAAAACCGATCATGATTACCATTAACCATGAGGGTGAGATCTCTATTGACCGGATCAAAGTAAGTCGCAGACTTCTTCGCCAAAAACTCGAGAAGCTTTCTTTAAAAGGGCAGGATCGCCCGATTTTTCTTAATGCCGATAAAAACGTGGCCTATGGCCAGGTGGTCAAGATCATGGCCGATATTAAAGACGCCGGGTTCGATAAACTGGGGATGATCACCAAACCCCTTTTTGATAAAGCAAAAAAATGATATCGGCCCAGAAATTCTGATCTAAGGTTTCGTAACACATTTTCGGAGGCTACACCGATCTGTTCGTTCCGCATATCATTCGAAATTTTCAATGTCTTCCCCTGCTGTTTAGCCATACCGATAATGCTATGCCCCGTGGGTACTATTTATGAAACCAACAAAAATGAATGACCGGTTTCAAAAGTTTTGCCATGATCTGACCATTTTTTTTGGTGACCTGTTAAGCCTTTGCAACAGGCAAGTGGTCCATGATACCTTCGTTGGTCACTGGAGAAATATTCGCCGGGACAATTACCGCCAGGTCCCCTTACTTCTGGCCATGGCGCTCCATCTTGGCGTCCTGCTGTTCTCCATTGCCGCCCCTTTTATTATGACCGCCAAAAACCAGCGAATCCCTGAAGTTTATACCGTTAAACTCTATACTGTTCAAGAAGCCGCGCCACCGCCTCTAACGGTCCCTAAAATAGTAAAAATAACCACTCCCGCCCAGAAAAAGGCAGTTGCACCCAAACCGGTAAAAAGAGACGCGGTTTCACTTTCCCCCATCCGGCAGCGCCTGGCAAAGGAGCGGCAAAAGAAGATGGCTGAGAAACGTCGGCAAGACCTCCAGCGCCGGGAGATGGAACAACTTGAACTGAATTTATTAAAGGAACAGGCCGAACAGGCGGCAATCGCAGCCGAAAAGACCCTTGCTGCGGTAAAAAAAGAGGCGGTAGCCAAAATTGCCGACCTGTACAAAACCGCTGATCTGGTATCTCGAGAAAGTAGCAAAGCCGCTGTTGATGTAACGAGAACCGGCCCGAGTAATGGCGAGATTGATCAGCGGAAGCTTGAGGCTTTAGACAGGTACCGGGCCAGGATTACCGAGCATATCTCACCCCATTGGCAACTGCCGGAACTCCAGGAATGGGATGAAAATCTCCGAGCGGTGCTCGTCATGCAAGTAAAAAGAGACGGAACCGTCACCAATAGCTATTTTGAAAAAAGGTCTAAGAACCTTCGTTTTAATCAATACGTCAAGAAGGCAATTGATAGTGCTCAGCCGTTGCCCCCTTTCCCCATTGATTTTCACGAAAAAAGTGAGGAAATTGCCGTGACATTTTCTCCGGGTGGTTTACTTTAATTTGCCCGCCCACATTTATCACCAGAAACAAGCCATATAATATGAAAAATTTGATCTTTCTGCTTCTTGCCATCATGTTGCCTCTGCGGTTAACTACCACAGCCGAGGCCCGCATTGATGTTGATATATCTTCAGCCGAACTGCGCAAAGTGCCGGTGGCTGTGCCTTATTTCATTGACAGCAAAGAGGTTGGCAAGGCAGGAGAACTCGGGCAAGAGATGGCCTCCATCCTCGCCGAAGGCTTGGAATTTCACGGTTTTATTTCGATAATCCAGGCCAGCTCATACGGTGGCGGTCAGCAGAGCGACTGGCTTGGGTTGGGCGCAGACTTTACCGTGATTGGCAAGTATACCAACGAAGGAAATGACGGCATGATGATGGAGATCAGGCTGATCGATATCTCCACCGGCCGAATGATTTTGGGGCGCCGTTATCGAGGCACTGTTGCAAAAACCCGGATGATGCTTCTCAAATTCTGCGATGAAATTATTAATAAGATGACTGGTGAACCGGGTGTCAGCCTAACTCAAATTGCTTTTGTCTCCGAGAAGAACGGCATTAAGGAAATTTATTTGACGGACATTTTCGGTAATGAACTAAGACAGATAACCAGGCACCGTAAAATTGCCATTTCACCACGTTTTACTGCAGATGGTCTCTTCATTTCGTATACCTCATATCATCGAGACAATCCCAACCTTTATCTGACCGAACTTGCCCAGAGTAAAATAACCACTCCGATCTCCCGGCGAAAAGGCCTGAATATGGCGCCAGCCTGGGCACCGGAGGGGGATCGTCTGGTGATAACTCTGAGTATGGACGGCAACCCGGATCTCTATCTGATGGGGAGAGACGGGGAAATAATCAGCCAATTAACCAAAGATGAGGGGATCAATGTTTCTCCCTCGTGGTCGCCGGACGGCAGTCAGTTGGCCTTTGTTTCCGACCGCAGCGGTTCCCCCCAGATATATGTAATGAATATCAACACCAAATCCGTCAGACGCATAACCTATGTGGGCAATTACAACACGACCCCGGCCTGGTCTCCAAAAGGAGATATGATCGCCTACTCAGGGCATCATGACGGCAGGTATCATATTTTTGTGATCCCACCGGAGGGAGGGCGGCCAACCAGGCTGACCAGGCTATGGGGAGATCACGAATCGCCCAGCTGGTCTCCGGACGGGCGGCAAATTGCTTTTTCAAGAAATCGGGATGGTGAGCAGAAGATCTGTGCGATTTTCAAAAATGGCGCCGGTCTTCGAGTTCTTTTTGACTGGGATGGTAATGAGTCGATGCCCCAGTGGTCGCCCAGACCCGCCATGTAACTGCATCATATTATGAATAGCTGGGTGATCTATATAATTGAACCACACAACAATATTTCTAATTAATACTAAAGGGTCCCTTGTTCTTCCGGGCAGGATTGTTTTTGGCTGTCGGCATCACTGCTGACCGGGTATCCTTTTACGGAAGAGTACCGGTAATCACTTAAGATTTAGGAAGAGAACAAAACGGCTGGTTTTGATTTTCTTCTGACAAATTGTCTGTTTCAGGATATATTTTCTTTGTTGTTTAGTTGCCATTGGCTCTTGGCAATTTGCAGGAACAATTTCGACTAATTTATCCCGTTCCCAAGCGGGTTCTTTTAATGAAACAAAAAAGTAAAGGTTAGTTCAAGATATGAAATATTTTATCAGACACCGTTCCCTGATCCTCTGCCTGTTCCTCTCGCCACTTCTGGTTCAATGTATTGCTACCCAGCAAGACCTTAAATCCCTGGAGCTGCGGCTGAGGACGGTCAACAACCGGATGCTCAACCTCGACAAGAGTTTTGAAGGCCTGCATGAGGAAACCACCAACCGGGCCAACAAGGACACGGTTGAAGACCTGCAAAAACATCAAGCCGGTACAGCCAATTCCATTAATGAGTTAAAGACCCAGGTACTCCAAATCAAAGGGCAGATGGAAGAACACTCCTATCACTACCGGAAACTTCAGGAAGATGGTGTTGACTATCGTGACAGCCTCAGCATCAGATTTCATGACCTGAATGACGGAATTGAAAATATGCGGACTACCCAGGATGCGCTGGCTGTAAAAATCAACGAATTGGAGAGCCGCATCCAGGACAACGCAAATCTGATCCGCAAGATTTCAGGCGAGTTGGGTAGGCAAAAGGAGGCCAAGGCCACCGAAGCAGCTGACCGAGCCCGTAAAGCGGCCAACGCTGCCGCTAAAGCGGCCAAGTCAGCGGAAGAAGCCAAGGCCAGAGCGGTTGCTAAGGCCAAGGAAGCCAGGGCGGCGTCTACCGGTCAGCCCAGAATAATTAGTCCCCATGCTATCAAGAAGGTAATCAAGGCGCCAAAAGAAAAGGCGCCCGTCTCGGCCAGTGGGGCAACTTCTGAAATTGATTTGGCAAAAAAACTATACAATTCAGGGATAGCAGCCTTTACCGCTAAGAAATTCCAGGATGCTTATGCCGCCTTCACCAATTACATAGAGAAATATCCTAAAGGGGATTTTATCGCCAATGCCAGATTATGGTTAGCTGACAGTCTCTATGCCCAAAAAGAGTACGAGTTGGCTATCTTGGAATATAACAAGGTTTTCACTAATTATCCGAAGCACAGCAAGGCCCCTGAGGCTCTTCTCAAACAGGGGTTGGCCTTTGAGAAGTTGAAAGATATCGAGACCGCCAAGTTCGTTTATTACAAACTTGGCGATGACTATCCAGACAGCAAGGAAGCTGCCGTCGGCCGGAAGAAACTGGAGTCTTTATAGAACGAAGTTGCTGGTGCAATACTCGTCCTCAGGACGACATTAAAAACAGGTCTTAAGGTTGTTTGGTTTCTTTGGCGCTAAAACGGTGCTAAATCTCGATCAAACGCATGCTGATATCGCAGGCCGGGGCGGAGTGGGTGAGGGCGCCTACCGAGATAATGTTTACCCCTGTTTCGGCAATGGCGCGGATGTTATCAAGATGCACTCCCCCGGAAGCTTCCAGAATCGCCCTGTTGGCAACTAACTCCACGGCCTGCCGCATCATGTCAAGACCCATGTTATCCAACATTATTATATCCACCCCACAGTCCAGGCATTCCTGAACCTGCTCCAGATTCTCTGTCTCAACTTCAATCTTGAGGGTATGTGGCGCTTCTGTTCTGACCCTTTCGACCGCTAAGGCGATTGAGCCGCAGGCTTCGATATGGTTATCTTTGATCAGGATCCCGTCAGCCAGGCTCAGCCGGTGATTATGGCCGCCGCCGACTCGAACTGCATATTTCTCCAGACTTCTTAAACCGGGCGTGGTCTTTCTGGTATCGACCACTGAGACGGGCAGATCCTTAATTTCTTTGACATAGAGCCTGGTCAGGGTGGCGATGCCGCATAGTCGCTGGACAAGGTTGAGAGCCACTCGTTCAGCCTTCAGTAGATCGAGGACCGGTCCTTCCGCGGTAAGGATAGTCTCGGTGCTTTTAACTGGGGTTCCGTCGGCAATTCCCTCGCAGATAACACTCTCATTCTGACACTGGAAAACCATTGGCGCGATGTTGGCCAGTCCGGCGGTTATGAACTCACCTTTGGCAATGAAAAAAGCTTTACCCTGTTGAGTGGGCGGGAAAATAGGTTCGCTGGTTATATCACCATGACCGATATCTTCGGCCAGGAATTGTCTGATCATATTTTTGAGATATTGGGTATCCACTATTAATTCCTCATCGGTTAGTTGGCAGATTATCAACCATAAGAGTTGGGATTGCCAAATCAAAAATTATCAACTGTCAACTTATGAAACCGTATGACAATTGGCAAGTTATTTTGAGTGGAGACCGAGCATATGCTAGATTATGATAAGGAAGAATAAAAACGTTCCGCAAGGCATGAAAAAGTGCAGTTTTTACGATGTGACTAATTGGAAATTTTATCGGGAGGTTTGGAATGACTATAAAAGTGTTGATCCCTATGGCCAGTGGCTGTGAAGAGTTGGAGGCGGTTACCCTGATCAATATTTTTCGACGGGCTGGTTTTGAGGTTGTTACAGCCGGACTTGAAGTCGAAAATAGTCTTGTTAAATGTGCCCGGGGGACCGCGGTTTTACCGGATACCACGTTGGATCAGGCCATAACTGGCGACTACGATCTGGTCGTGTTGCCTGGTGGCCAGCCCGGCACAGATAATCTTATGAGGGACGAGCGGATAATCAAGCTGATTCAGGAGATGCAAAGCCAGGATCGCCATGTCGCTGCCATTTGCGCCGCCCCGATGGTGTTGGCTAAAGCCGGGGTTTTGCAGGGCAAGAGTGCGACCAGCTATCCCGGATGTCTGGATAAAATGGGATTGCCCGGGGTGAATTATCTAGAGGATGCGGTTGTCGTCGACGGTAAGGTTATCACTTCCCGTGGTCCGGGAACGGCAATGGATTTTGCTCTGCAACTTGTCGAGATTATGGCTGGTGCAGAGCTCCGCAAACGGGTTGAAGGCGGTCTGCAGAGACCTTGATATTTTATGTATTTAAACTCAGATCTGAGCGGATACCTTTATTTTGGAGATAGTCGGTAAACATCGTAAATTTCGGCTGATTCAAGTTGGGTGTCGGTAATCGGTAAATTTGCAGCCGTTTTGTAACTAGTATCTGCCGTGGTAAATTGGAGTTGAAATCACTTGATCTAGATGCCTGTAAAATTGGGGGAGATGCAAGCATCCAATCACGCGTTTCTTCCGCTTTATCGTAGTAAGCCGAGCATAGATTCACTTTGCCAATAGATCTTTTAACTTGTCTTACCTTGTTGATCATTCTTGACATCTCACCTCATTTTCCCGCATCATATACCTAGAGAGCACCGAGTTATATGTTGACTCGGCTTGTGAGGGTGTTGGCAAAAAATCCAAAGGGGTAGATAAGTATGATAGGTATGAGAAAAACATCCTCGATATACTATTTATGTTTAATTGCCTTTGTTATCTGGTCTCTCCTGCTTGGCATCACAAGCTATTTTGATATTTCTGCTGAGAAGCAGAAAACCATCGAGTTAGCAAAGAAAGAAGCCCTGACAATTTTCAACAAGGATGTTGCTCTTCGTCGTTGGGCCGCTACGCATGGCGGTGTATATGTAGTAATTTCGGAACATGCTCAGCCAAGCCCATATCTCAATCATATTCCTGAGCGGGATATAACCTCCCCATCCGGCAAAAAATTAACCTTGATGAATCCAGCTTACATTCTCCGGAAAGTGATGGATGACTACGAAAACAAATATCAAATAAGAGAGCATTTAACCAGTTTGAACGCTCTTAATCCTATTAATAAACCTGATGAATGGGAACGTAGTGCTTTAGAAAAACTGGAGGCAGGAGCAAGTGAAGTTTTTGGAGTAGACTATAGTGCTAAAGAACCATCCCTTCGCCTGATTCGGCCACTTATTACCCAACTGGGATGTTTGAAATGCCATGCCGGGCAAGGCTATAAGGAGGGAGAAATCAGGGGGGGGATTTCTATTGCACTACCATTAGGATCATATTTATGGTCTGAGCAGCAAGCAATCAGAGGGGCTATGTTCAACCACCTGTTGTTTTGGTTGGCTGGTAGTTTGCTTTTACTAATCATTCTCTTCTGGGGCAGAAAAAAGATAATTGAACATAACGAGGCGGCATCAGCCTTACGGAAAACGGAACTGGATTTCCGGAGAATTTTTAACAACTCACCGGTTCCCATGGTCATTGTTGATAAAGAAAATGACATCCTGTCGGTTAATAGAAAATTCACCAAGCTGTTTGGTTACACCCGTGATGATATTTCCACAGCGGATAAGTGGTGGGAAACTGGATACCCTGATCCGGCCTACAGAGAAATAGTAAAAGCAGGATGGGAGGAAGCGATAGCGGCGGCAGAAGCTGCCGGTCAAGAAATTGCAACACAGGTTTGGAATCTTTGCTGTAAAGACGGCACCAGGCGCACGTCGGAGTTTAATTTAATGCCCCTTGCCGAGGTGTCAGTCATTAGCATGAATGATATAACGGAGCGCCAAAGGACCGAAGAGGAATTGCGAAGAAGCGAAGAACACTACAAAGAAGCGCAACATATAGCCCATGTTGGCCACTGGGAATTGGATATAATTAACAATGAACTGTTATGGTCAGAAGAGATATATAATATATTCGAGATCGACCCGGAGAAGTTCGGCGCATCCTATGAATCGTTTCTGGAGCACATTCATCCTGAAGACAGGGAGCAAGTAGATAAAGCGTATTCCGATTCAATAATCAATAAAAAACCATATAGTATTACCCACCGTATTTTATTGGATGGTGACCATGACCGAATCAAATACGTCCAGGAAAGATGTCGAACGGAATATAATGATTCAGGAAAGCCAGTTCGGTCGATTGGTACTGTTCAGGATATTACAGAGCAGAAATATGCCGAAGAGACCCGCATCCGTTTGGAAACCGCCATTGACCAGACGGCGGACAGTATCGTCATAACCGACCCGGATGGGAATATTCAGTATGTCAATCCAAGTTTTGAAAGAATAACAGGATATTCCAGCGAAGCGGTGCTAGGCCGGAATCCGCGGGTCCTGAAGAGTGGTCGGCATGATACCGCTTTTTACCGGGACATGTGGGCAACTCTCGCAAGTGGCCGGGCATGGAAGGGCAACCTTATAAACAAGAAAAAAAACGGCGATTTGTATGATGAAGAAGCCACAATTTCGCCTGTTTTTGACAATAGTGGCACAATTATCAATTACGTGGCGGTCAAACGTGATGTGACAGAGGTAATTAATATTGAAAAGAAGCTCCAGCAAAGTCAAAAAATGGAAGCCATCGGGACCCTCGCTGGAGGTATTGCCCACGATTTCAATAATCTCCTGACCATAATTTTGGGTTATACCAACATGGTCAAGGAAGAGGTTGCCCCTGAAAGTTCCATATCCACAACTCTTGATGCTGTTATTCAGGCAGGGACCCGCGCTGTGGAGATGGTCCAGCAGATCCTTACCTTCAGCCGCCAGACAGAGCACGATCGTGGTCCTTTACAAATCCATCTTGTAGCAAAAGAAACCGTAAAGCTCCTGAGCTCCTTACTGCCAAGTACGATTGAAGTCAAACAGGATATCGATCCGGAGTGTGGTTTTGTTGAGTCTGATGCCGGTCAGATCAATCAACTGGTTATGAATCTTGCGACTAATGCCTACCAGGCCATGCAGAAAACCGGCGGGGTATTGACCATAATCCTGCGACCCATGCAGGTTGATTTTAATGATGAAATCATGAATGAAATAATCGATTTTCTCCCTGGGGCCTACATTGAGCTAGTAGTAAAAGATACTGGCCCTGGGATGGACAAGACAATTATTGACAAAATCTTCGATCCCTATTTTTCCACTAAAGCGCCGGGGGAAGGAACCGGCTTGGGCCTTGCCGTAGTACACGGTATTGTCAAGAGCCATGGAGGTCACATCAGCGTTTTCAGCGAACTGGATGAGGGTACGGAATTCCATGTCTATTTACCGCAGATGACAGAAGAGGCTTTGTTGGATGAGGAAGAAACATCTCTGGAAGAATTTGAGGGTCCCCAGGAAGGAAATGAAAGGATTCTGGTGGTGGATGATGAAAATATGTTGGCAACTCTAGAGAAAATGCTTCTCGAAAGCCTTGGTTATATTGTCGATGTATTTTTCGACAGCACTGAAGCCTTGCAGGCATTTAAGAAAAGGCCGGCTGATTTTGATCTAGTACTTACCGACATGACCATGCCTGGAATGACCGGTGAGGAACTGAGTGAGGAAATCTACAAAATTCGTCCCGACATCCCGGTAATCCTGTGCACTGGCTTTAGCGATCTGATAGATCAGGAGAAGGCCAGGCAAATAGGCATTAATAAATTTCTAACCAAACCTGTTGGCAAAGAAGAGCTGGCAAAAGCTATTCGTGAAATTCTTGATAAATGCAAAAATAACTTGGGATCGGCAAGTTGTTAACGATCTGATGGGACAAGATGTTGAGGGAGGACCTTAATTGAGCAGACGAATTCTTGTGGTGGATGACGAAATACTTATCTGCAAAATGGTTTCCCGCTGGTTAGAGGGGGATGGTTATGAGAGTGATATTGCCGGTAGTGCCGGTGAGGCCTTGCAATTACTCAAGGAGAAGAGATACGACCTATTGATTTCCGATATCAATATGCCGCAAGTAACCGGGATAGAATTGCTCCAAAAAGTAAAAGAACTTTACCCTGAAGTGGCTGTTATTATGGCAACAGCAGTCGATCAGCGCGATACAGCCATCCATGCCCTTCTTTTAGGTGCATATGCTTACATCATCAAGCCTTTTCATAAGAATGAATTTTTGATCAATGTGGTCAATGCCCTTGAACGAAGGCGCCTTACAATTGAAAGTAAAAGGCATCGGGAGATTCTAGAGGAGGAAGTCCGGGAGCGCACAGCGGACATCCGTAACCGGGAAGAGGAAATAGCCTTGCACCTTATCTCTGCTGCGGGACATCGGGATGAGGAGACCGGCGAACATATAAAGAGACTGGGGCTTTACAGTGTTGCTATTGCCGAAGCTCTGGGCTGGGATCAGGAAAGAATTGATTATATAAGAGTAGCAGCTCCGATGCATGATGTGGGCAAAATCGGAATTCCTGATAAAATACTACAGAAACCCGGGAAACTGAGCTCGGACGAATATGAGATCATCAAAGGACATACAACGATCGGTGGAGATATCCTCGGCGGGACGACTATCCCTCTTCTGCAAATGGCAAAAGATATTGCCTTATTCCATCACGAAAAATGGGACGGAACCGGCTACCCCCAGGGATTAAGGGGCGAGGATATCCCGCAAGCAGCCAGAATTGTCGCTATTGCAGATGTTTACGACGCTTTGAGCCATGACAGGATCTACAGGAAAGCCTATAGTGAACCGGATGTCTTATCGATAATTGGCGAAAAAAAAGGGTCTCATTTTGATCCGGCTGTATTTGAATGTTTCAGGGCAATACTTCCTGAAATGGGAAATATTTTAGAGGAGTACACAGATGCGCAAGGCCAGGCCGGGCAAGGTCTTGTCAAGATTTAACATTTCTCCTATGTGTAAGTGTAACCCCGCCTTTTTAATGAGATACGAATCTGAACTCAACAGGGCTCCTGTGCGTGGTTTCCGCATTATGAGGCCTGTCACATCGATTTTAAGGATTGTCTGAATTTTTGATTAATTGCCAACATCGTAAGAAAAGGGCCTTCTGCTAAATTTGTAATTTCTGCTGTGACGCTTAACTTGTAAGATCCGCTCACAACCTAATTTCAGGTTGCTCTTACTGATCAATTTCCCTGGTTTCACCGATCATCAGGGTCTCGAAATTATTCAGAGGAAGGCCATTTTTTACAAGCGCTTCCCTTAATTTGATTGGCGGGTCATCGATAGGTTCAGCGGTAAGTTGGAAGGTTCCCCACTGGATGCCCAGCGAGTAGCGGGAATTAATCTCCCCATGAATCTGCACCGCCTCCTCTGGGTTCATGTGCATATCCTTCATAAACCAGCGCGGCTCGTAGGCACCAATCGAGATCAGAGCCAGGTCTATCCTGGGGAATTTATCGCCGATCTCTTTGAATTGAAGGGGGTTGTAGCCGGTGTCGCCGCTGTACCAGATGGTCCGGTCATCTATCTCTATCATCCAAGAGGCCCATAGGGTCTTTTTGCGGTTCCAGAGGCTCCGGGCCGACCAGTGCTGGGCAGGAGTGGCAGTGATGGTCACCGGGCTGAAATGTTGGGCATCCCACCAGTCAAATTCGACCACCCGCTCTTTTTTGATGCCATTGTTGATAAACCACTCTCTAAGCCGTAGGGGCACCAGCCAGAGAGGCCCGGAGCCAAGGGTCTGGACCGATTTTTTGTCCAGGTGATCGTAATGGCTGTGTGAGATAACGATATAGTCGATCTTCGGCAGGTCTTTGATCTGCAGGGCAGGGGGGCGGTACCTTTTAGGCCCGGAAAAGCTTAAGGGGGAGGCTCTGTCTGAGAACATCGGATCGGTCAGGATATTGATGCCCCGGTACTGGATCAACATGGTCGCATGGCCTATCCAGGTGACCTGTAGCCCGCTGCCAGGATTCAGGATCCGCTCAAGATCAGCCGCTATCGTTGGTACTTTGTGGGCATTTGCTGCATAGTCGGCATACTCCTCGCCGCTGAAATGGCGCATTTTCAGGTAGTTCAGAAATCCGTGCTGTTCTTTTTTCAGATGGGGGTTTGTGAATCCATCTTTGCTGTGATGAGCAGGCAGAACGTTTTGCTCGGTTGTTTGCTGGCCGTTAACACAGGCGGCCAGACCGATGTTGCAAAGAAACAAAAAACCGGCGGCAAAAATTAAGGATTGTGGTGATCTCCCCAGCAATTTGGTCTGTTTGAGAGTATTTGTCTGCATGACTCTTTGCTTGTTCGCTGCCCTTTCTCAGCCATTCAGGAATTTTCAATCTGGAAGTTGGCTATAACCGGCAGATGGTCGCTGGCTATCTTAGCGATGTTTAAGCGGCAACATTTACAGCTCAATAAATGGAGATTGCCCCGGTGGAATATCTTGTCAAGACCGTTGGCCGGCGAGAAGGATGGGAAAGTGAACATGGCATCCTGATAACCGCCACTATGATTGGTTGCACAACCGAAATCGAGAATTTCCGTGAAAATCGGTGCCAGTCTGCTCCACCAGTCATTAAAATCCCCACCGACCAGGCAGGGGGTTTCGGCGTTGAGCTTGACGAATTCCTCGGTGTGGACCAAGCGGCCAATTTGCTGGGGCCTTTCTTTAAAAGAGAGCCCGAGATGCAGGTTGAAAACGGGCAGGCTCAGCTGGTGGCCGTTATCCACAGGGATTTCCAGTTCGGTAAAGAGGCAGCCCCGTGCTTTGCGATGCTCGATGGTCAGGTCAATATTGCGCTCGTTTATGATCGGAAAGCGGCTGAGCGTGGCGTTACCGTACATCCCGGTCTTTAATTGCACGTTAAGACCAACTGCATAATGTGGGTAGTCGAGCATCTCGGCCAGTTCCCGGGCCAGATTCAGTTTTCGTGAGCGCGGCACTCCGACATCAACTTCCTGCAGGAGAACGATATCGGCTTTATGGTGGGCCAGAATCTCAGCAATTCTTTCCGGGCGAAAACGTCTATCCATACCAATCGCCCGATGGATATTATATGATAAAACCCGGAAGTTCATAATAGATTGCTCTCCGTCGAGATCTGTTTTGCTTCACCCGGTGTATGGTCGTGTGGGACTTGAGCAAATGGTCCTTGGTGGCTGCTCCACAACATGGCTATCGATTTTTGGCAATCAGGATTATCTCTATACGCCGATTTTGGGCCTTCCCCGCATCTGTTTCGTTGTCAGCCACCGGCGCGTATTCTCCATAAGCAACGGCACTCAGGTTTTCAGGATTGAGGCCCTGGGCCTGGAGAAATCTGGTTATATTGACTGCCCGCCTGGATGATAATTCCCAGTTGGTAGGGTATTTTCGGGCCAGCGCCCCGCCGATTTTGACATTGTCGGTGTGGCCTTCGACCCTTATTGCTTTATCGGTCACACTCTTGAGGATATCAACCACCTTTTGCAAGACCAGCAGTCCCTCATCCTTGACCTCGGCCTTGCCGGAATCGAAAAGGATCGCATCGACCAGATTAACGGTCAATTTGCCTTTCAGTTCCGAGATAGTAACCTGACCTTTATCGATCTCACTTTCCATCTTACTGAGCAACTCTTCGTAGGTGCTACTCATTTCCGCAACTTCCTGCTCTTTTACCTGCCGGAGTTGGTTGAGTTCATTGTGGAGGGCATTATTTTTTTGGCCAAGATCATCGATTTGTTCTTCATCGGTCTTCATCTGCAATTCGCAGTCGTCTTTCTGATCGGCCATTTTCTGGCGCAGGCTGGATATTACTTCGGAAAAAGAGTCTGATTTGGCTTCGAGGATCAGATTTAGTTGTTTGTTATCAGCCTGCAGGACAATTTGTTCCTGTTCGAGCGTTTCTTTCTGGCTGTTGATTTCTACTTTTGCCTTTTTAAGATTATTATAGCGATCTTGAAGATCCTCAAGTTCGGTCCCCAAACGGGTGGCCTCGTCTTCCATCATCTCGAAGGCGTTTTTGCTTACACAGCCAAATGCAGATAAAGAGATAATGGCAGCCACGGCCATAACTATTGCTTGTCTGAACATGGGCAACTCCTTAAAAATTGTTTTTCAATCTATTATTTAATTATACATTTCAATAATTATAACAGCTTCCCTTAAATTGGTAGCTAAATATCAAGTGCTGAATAATGAAATGGCGTCGCAAAAAATTCGATCTAGGGCGTCGTAGCACATTTTTGTTCGTATGACATGCCATATTGTCGGTATGGCCTCACTCATAAAAAGACACTTCTTATTGTATTTCGAAATTTGTGCTTAGCCATCTAGATATTACTATACCCCACGGGTTTCTTTTTGCGAATTCATCAGTAATGAAAATGTCTGCTAAAGGAATAAATTCTCTGTACATAACGATTTTGGGATGCCTGAAGATTGTCCTTGCCAATAAACCGGCGCCGATTATCTTGGCTTGATGCTTAAAACAGGGTGCGAAAAAGGTGCAACCGGCAATCTACCTTTGTGGGTAGTGCACAGCTTGATGGTGCTGGCGGCGGTGGTGGTCTCCAGCTCATTTACAGTTGGGGCGGCGATAACCCACGGTCTTGACCCGGCGGTTCTTTTACTGGTCAGATACGCGCTGGCCACCCTTTGCCTGGTGCCGATCCTGATCTATAATCATGGGTTTTCGTTGCCGTCTCTGCGGCAGCTTGGCGGTTACAGTGCGATCAGCGCCTGCACCGTCAGCTTTTTCTGGTGTATGTTCGAGGCCTTGCGCTATACCACCGCGCTAAACACCAGCGTTATCTTCACTTTGGTGCCGGGCATCTCCGGAATTTACAGTGCGGTTTTTCTTAAAGAACGGTTGGGCCGCAACCGTCTTCTGGCCCTGCTTTTTGGTATGTTCGGTGCTCTCTGGGTCATTTTCCGGGGCGATCTCGACCGACTGCTGGCCATGGATGTTAATCATGGCGACCTGCTCTTTCTGGCCGGCTGTTTTATGATGGCCGCATATACCCCGCTGGTTAAAAGGTTGCACATGCAGGAATCGATGGTCGTCATGACTTTCTGGGTATTAGCTACCGGAACAGGTTGGCTGCTGCTGCTCTCCTTTCCCAGTCTTGCGGCTGTTAACTGGTCGGGAGTTGCATCGATGGTCTGGCTTGGGATCATCTACCTGGCCATCTTTTCAACGATCATTACCTTCTACCTTACCCATATCGCGACCATCTATCTGGGGCCGACCCGGGTGATGGCCTATAGTTATTTTTATCCGGCCTTTGTGTTGGCGATTAATTGGGGGTTGGGCAAGGGCTTGCCGCCGGCGATAATTCTGCCGGGAGTACTAGTGGTAAGCCTGGCAACGATAGTTTTGCAAGGCGGGATTGATAATGGTCGAAGCTGACCATTGTTGAGGCGAGCCGGTGGTGCTGGAGTCGGTTATCTGGTCGCGCCGATTTTCTCTTTCCACTTTATGGAGTGGTCCCGCTGGCAACGGACAAATTAATAGTCATGATAAATCGATGAATTTTTCAGTCACGCGTTTTTTTGATGTACGATTATCTCCAATTGTCTTTGACAAAATCTCCCGAAAAAAGTAACCGTTTTTTATGGGTTTTCCCGGCGCTATTATACCTGGCTGGAGTTTCAGGGCTGCTCTGAAGAACAACGCATGACAGGAAACTTGATTATCCTATGGATATTCAGGAAAATGAAGATTTGCCGGAATGTCTTGCGGGTGGCAGTATGAGAAGCTCTGATCAAGAATCTTAATTAATGTGAGCCATCTTCAGAAAAGCTATTTTGGGTCATATCGTCGAGGAGGCATTGATGAGCGACTTTCTGGAAGTTATGAAAGGTCGTAGAAGTATCAGAAGATATTTGCCTAAGGAGATATCGGATGAGACTATGCAAACTGTACTTGAATCGGTACGTTGGGCGCCGTCCTGGGCTAATAGCCAATGTTGGGAGCTTATCCTGATTAGCGACCAGAACTTGAAGAGAGACCTGCAGTCTGCTGTTTCCGAAAGGAACCCGTCTACCAACGCTGTTGTCGATGCTCCTGTGCTGATAGCCCTGTGCGGTAAATTGAAAAGTTCCGGTTATTACAAGGGGAGCGCTCCCACCAAATTCGGCGATTGGTTCATGTTTGATCTTGGTATAATGTGCCAGACCATTTGTCTTGCCGCCCACGCCGTTAGCCTTGGTACAGTGGTGGTGGGGCTTTTTGACCACGAAAGGGCCGGAGAGATTGTTGGACTCCCGGCGGACCATGAAGTAGTGGCTTTAATCCCCATGGGATATTCCGATCAGCAGCCCTCTCCGCCGAAGCGGAAAGAAATGGCTGAGTTTTGCCACCATAATATCTTCGGCCGCAGTTAATAATTGTAAGCTGTTTTTTGTTGCAGTGGCAGATCATTGTTGTAGAATTTAAGAATGTGAAGTTGTGGGACATTTCTTCTTATTAAAAATCGTTTAAAATAAGGTAAATAGAATGGAATTTAATATCAGAAAAGCTCAGCCAGAAGATGGCGCATTCCTGGCCGATATGATCACGATGGCCGGCCGCAACCATATTTCCAGGGCGATTCTGGAGTACCTTCTGGGTGGCAAGCCGAACGACTGTATGACTTTTCTGCAGATGTTATTAATTACCCAGACCCCGCATCTTTTTCACCATTCCTGCTATATGATTGCGGAAAACTCCGACGGGCCGGTTGCCGTTATGAGTGGCTATGATCCTGCGACTATGGGATACCAAGCGTTTCACGCGGCTATTCCTGAGGTCAGCCCGATTCTTGGCTGGTCCGTGGCGGAAGAAAATCTTGTTAAAGAGCGCACCGACAAATTAGTGCCTTGCATGCCGCAGATAGTTGATGGTGCCTGGGTAGTTGATCGTGGGGCGACCAAGCTTGAAGGCAGGCGTCAGGGCGCGGCCAGCAGCTTGCTTGCCGAGATTATGGCTGAGGGTAAAAAACTTGGGTTCGGCTTGGCCCAGGCCAGTGTCTTCATCGGTAACGAACCTGGGGTCAAATTGTATGAAAAAGCCGGGTTCTCGACTGTCGACGAAAAGGCTGATGAATTCTTCGAGAAAATGATCGGGGCTCCCGGGATGGTAAGTTTGACGAGAGAACTCTAGGGTAAGTTTTAAAAAATTTTGAATTTTAAAAGCGGCGTACCGATTGTTCCGGTCACGCCGCTTTTTTATTAATGAGGTTGTTTGTTATGGGCTCGCACCACAAGATTATTGCTGCAGAGTTACAAGTCAGGGTTGAGCAGGTAGCTGCAACTGCTGGCCTGCTTGATGATGGTGGCACAGTACCTTTTATTGCCCGTTACCGTAAAGAGGCTACCGGTTTACTGGACGAAAAACAGATCACTGTTGTCCGCGACCGGCTCAGTCAGCTGGCTGAGCTTGATAAAAGGCGACAGGCAATGGTCAAATCTCTGACAGAAAGAGATCTGTTAAGTAAAGAATTGAGCCAGGCGATTGATCGTGCCGACAATCTGACTGTTCTGGAAGATATCTATCTGCCCCATCGACCGAAGCGAAGAACCAGAGGTATGATTGCCCGGGAGAAAGGACTGGAACCTCTGGCCCGCCTTATCTTCGCCCAGAGTAGTTCCCCGGTGCGAGTCGAGGACTTTGTTAATCCCCGAAAAGAGGTGCCTTCTGCCGATGAGGCGCTGGCTGGTGCTCGTGATATCATGGCCGAGTGGATGAGCGAGGATTCCATGGCCAGGGCCGGATTACGAAAGGTTTTTACTGACAAAGCAATTGTCGGTTCGGCGGTAATTAAAAGTAAGCAGGAGAGCGGGGTTAAATTCAGGGACTATTTCGACTGGCGGGAACCTGCGGTCAAGGTTCCCAGCCATCGGCTATTGGCGATGTTGCGCGGTGAGAAAGAAAAGTTTCTGACCCTGACGATTCGACCTCCAGAGGAGGAGGCCTTAAGCAGATTGCGCCACCAATTTGTCAAGGATGACAACTGGTCTGGTCGGCAGGTTGGCCTGGCAGTAGCCGACTGCTTTAAGCGGTTGCTTGGCCCGTCCCTGGAAAATGAATTGCGCTCAAAACTTAAAGAACGGGCCGATCAGCAGGCAATCCAGGTTTTTGCTGATAATCTACGGGAACTGTTGTTGGCTCCGCCCCTGGGACAGAAGCGGGTGATGGCCCTTGATCCGGGCTTCAGGTCTGGCGCTAAATTGGTCTGTCTGGATGGGCAGGGGCGGCTTCTGCATTTCAGCACCATCTATCCGACCCAGTCTGAAAAGCAGAAAATACAGGCATCTCAGGTCGTCATCGAACTTTGCCGAAAACATAAAATTGAGGCCATTGCCATTGGTAACGGCACAGCCGGTCGGGAGACCGAGGCCTTTATCCGGGGCCTGGACCTCTCGCCCAAGCCGGTAATTGCCATGGTCGACGAAAGCGGCGCTTCGATTTATTCGGCCTCGGAGACTGCCCAGGCCGAGTTTCCCGATCATGATCTTACCGTACGCGGCTCGGTTTCGATTGGCAGACGCTTGCAGGATCCACTGGCTGAACTTATTAAGCTTGATCCTAAGGCCATTGGCGTCGGTCAATATCAACATGATGTCAACCAGGCGGCGCTTCGGCAAAGTCTGGAGGACGTGGTGGAGAGCTGTGTTAACAAGGTAGGGGTCGAGGTCAATACGGCAAGTGCTGAATTGCTTACCCTGGTCTCCGGGCTCGGTAAGACTCTGGCTGCAAATATTATAGCCTGGCGGCATGAGCACGGCCCTTTTCGCAGGCGCCGGCAACTCTTGGATGTCCCTCGTCTGGGAGCCAAGGCCTTTGAACAATGCGCCGGGTTTATCCGGATTGGCGGCGCTGAAAATCCCCTTGATGCCAGTGGCGTTCATCCCGAGCAGTACAAAATTGTTGAGCAGATGGCCCGTGATACTGGTTGTCTGGTTGAAGAATTGATGGCAGAGGCGGCAAAAAGGCAAGGGATCGAAGTTGGCAATTATGTGAGCGAGACGGTGGGGTTACCGACCTTGACTGATATTATGGCGGAGTTGGCCAAGCCGGGGCGCGACCCCCGCGACCATTTTAGCGAGTTTGCCTTTGCTGAAGAGGTGAATAGTATGGATGATCTTCAGGTCGGGATGAGATTGCCTGGTATTGTCACAAATGTCACCAAGTTCGGGGCCTTTGTCGATATCGGTGTCCATCAGGATGGTTTGATCCATATCAGTCAATTGGCTGATCGCTTCGTTGCGGATCCTGCTGAAGTGGTAAAAGTCCGTCAGCAGTTAACGGTTCGATTGCTGGAAATAGATCTGCCCAGAAAACGGATTGCTTTATCGCTTCGAGGGCTCTGAGGGTAATGTCCGGGCCCGGTTATTGCGCTAACCCGCATATTTCACCAGTCGAGATGCCCGATTGCGAAACGCTCGATAGGCAAAGTATGATGTTTCCAGCAGGTAAGCGGCCAGAGGGAGACTCCGATACTTTAGTATGCTGAAAGCCTTATACAGCAGATTCTGTACAATACCCCCCTGAGGGGTGCTATACGGATATATCGGCTGGCCCGCAGGGTGAGTAGTTTCGA